>JBEKUA010000055.1:0-6401 GCA_049515495.1 Smithella sp.
CGATAAAACACCGGGAGTGGTTGTTATTGATGAAGCTTATGCCAGTTTTTCAGGCCGAAGCATGCTTTCTTTGGTAAAAAAATACGATAATGTTATTTTCTTAAACACGTTGTCCAAATTGGGGATGGCCTCTATTCGCCTGGGTTTCTTAATCGGTAATAAAGATATTATCGCCCAATTAGACAAGGTAAGATTACCTTATAATATCAATTCGTTATCACAAACAGCCGCCAATTTTTTTCTGGATTACCAGGACGAATTCTCTAAACAAATCGTAGAGATAACCAAAAGACGCGAAGAACTTTATCAGGGACTCAAAGAAATAGCCGGAATAAAGCCATACCCTTCCCGGGCGAATTTTATTTTTTTTAGTTGCTCTTTTGATTCCAATCGCATATATAGCAAACTTGTTGCGGAGGGTATCATTGTGAAAAATTTGAATATACCGCCGCTGATGCCAAATTGCATGAGAGTTACCGTAGGAAATAAAAAAGAAAACGAAACATTTCTGAAGGCGTTAAAAAGCGTTACTCCAAAGTAAGGAGCGTGATTTAAAATTAATTGAACATGACAGGGTAGTTTACGGCAGAAAAATTATTTTGCTTTGCCGTACTGCCCTTTTTTATTTTAAAAATTTTAAAATATAAACAACAATCATAATTAATAAAGAAAAAAGGAGGAATTAACTTGGAAGTAAAAGTATTTGACAATGATGTGGAGAAAGCTCTGAAAATCCTGAAGAACAAGCTTTCAAAAAGCGGTTTGTTTAAAGAATTGAAAGTCCGCCGTGCTTATGAAAAGCCTTCAGTAAAGCAGAAAAGAAAAACAATTGAAGCGCAGCGCCGACTGGCTAAAGTTCAAAGACGCCGCAAGTTTTAAGTTGACACGGTTATCGCAGCAATTTTTCATAGCCGTTTAGGGGGAATATCGCCTTATGGAGGAAAAGCAATACGTAGTTGATGCGCTATCCATTAATGAATCGTGGCGGGTGTTTCGCATTATGGCTGAATTTGTCGAGGGCATTGAAACTCTCTCTCAAGTCGAGAATGCCGTCACTATTTTCGGTTCCGCCAGAATTAAGCCTGATAACATTTACTATCAGAAAACCGAAAATCTTGCCCGGCTTCTGGTTAAGAATGGATTTAATTTGATTACCGGCGGCGGACCCGGAGTTATGGAGGCGGCCAATAAAGGCGCCAGTGAAGCCGGCGGAAAATCAGTGGGACTGAATATTCGCCTGCCCTTTGAACAAAAGCCAAATCCCTATGCGAATATTCATATTGATTATAAGTACTTCTTTGTCCGCAAGGTAATGTTTGTTAAATATGCCGTCGCGTATGTTATCATGCCGGGCGGCTTTGGCACGATGGATGAATTTTTTGAAGCGCTTACTTTAATTCAGACCAAGAAAATAAAGTCCTTCCCCCTGATTCTAATGGGGAGCGAATATTGGTGTGGTTTAATAGAGTGGTTGAAAAATACCATGCTGAAGGAAGACAAAATTAGTCCTGCCGATATGGACTTGATTCAAATCGTTGATGAACCGGAAGAAGTTGTCAAGCTCATAAAAAAATACGTTATCGTTTAATCCTCAAAAAGCAGTTCTTTATAAGCCATGGAAAAAATCTTCGCTAATTTGAAAAAAGGTATTATTGCGCCTTGCTACCTTCTTTATGGTGAAGAAGAATATCTCGTAAGCGAAAACCTCACGAAAATTTTAGATATAATTATCCCGCCGTCAGACCGGGATTTCGGTTTGTTTTATCTTGATGGCGAAAACACCGATATCGACAGCCTCATCGAACATATACTGACCCCTTCGCTTTTTGGCGAAAGAAAAATAATTGTGGTGAAGGACACCACTCTTTTTTCTTCCCGTGAAGATTTAGCCAAATTGGTTCAAAAAATACGCGGCAATATTGATGGAAATCCAGCCAGAGCGGCAAAATATTTTCTAACTTTTCTGAAAACAGCCGGTTTTTCTCTGGAGGATTTACAGAATTCCGGTTGGCAGAAGATAACCGATGACGAGTGGAGCCGCATGGTAAAAGGGGACCAGGGAGAAGACCGCCAGAAATGGCTTCCCCGTATTCTGGAGATTTGTTCCGGCTTGGGCCTGACTGATGCCGCAGGCGCTGATGGAACAGGGCGTTTGGAAGAAATTTTAAAAAACGGCCTGCCCGCAGGGAATTGCCTGATTTTTACGGCTGAGGTCGTGGATAAAAGGAAAAAACTCTACAAGATTATTGAGGAGTTGGGCGTTGTCCTTCATTTTGCCGAGGTCAAGGGTGAGGCCGCCCAAAAAGGAATGCTCCAGAAGGAAGCCCGGGAATTACTTGATCGTTATGGGAAAAAATTGTCGCCTGCGGCATGGATCGCTTTGGGTAAAAAAACGGGATTTGAATTAAGACGCTCCATGTCGGAGCTCGATAAGCTGATTTCTTTTATCGGAGAGCGCTCCATTGTGGAAAAAGAGGATGTCGATGAAGCCGTCGGCAAAACAAAGGAAGATGAAATCTTTGCTTTAACAAACGCTTTGAGCGAGAAAAATCAACTGGCGGCGCTGGAGGCTTTGAAAAATCTTCTGGATCAGGGATTTCATCATTTGATAATCCTGACCATGATGGTCAGGGAAATAAGATTTTTGCTGCAGGCCAGGGTTTTAGTGGATTCAGGGAAATTGCCGAAATTCAACCAAAGTATTGAATATGGCTGGTTCCAGAAAACCCTTTATCCCGCTATTAATGAATTAAACACATCCGCGGTAAAACGTGAAGGCCTAATCTTCAGCCAGCATCCTTTTGTTGTTTATAACGCTTTGCGTAATTGTGTCCGTTTCACCTATCCCCGCTTAATTGGTCTGCTTGATGAATTGCTTGAACTGGAGCGCTCTTTTAAATCTTCCGCCTCCGACCCGCAATTACTGCTGGAAATATTTTTGATTAAATCCTGCTCTGGGTGATAAAAAGCCAGTAACAAAACCATGGTTAAAAAGAAAAGCCGGCTAAAAGCCGGCTTTTCTGAAATTAATTCACAGTAATGTTAATAGTGCTTGAGGTTTTGTATCCAGCGCCAAACGGCGCACTGGCTTTGATGGTATCTATACCTGTGGATGTCCCTGCCGTGTAAATTACAGAGGCCTGTCCGCTGCCATTGGTAATTGCGGAGCCAGCACTCAGGTTCGCGCCGCTATGATTGACTGGTATTGTGAAGGATACGGTCGTGCCGGATATTGGATTGCCATATATATCTGTAAACGTTGCCGTTAAGACACTTGTTCCTGTTGTGTTTGCCACAGAGTATGAACTTGCCGTTAAAGTCACAGCAGGAGTTGTTACAGTAATAGGGATAGTTGTAACATTCCCCTTGGGAGTTGTAACGTCTATAGCCACGGGTCCGTTAGGATAGCTGATAAGAGTTCCTCCGGTTTCGGCTCCTATGCAACCTGATCCTCCATTTACTACAAGGGTAACGAGTGTTCCGCCGGCATGAGTGCTGTTGAGAACCGGTGATCCCGAAACATTAACTGAGGCTGCTGATGCAATAACACCGCTAGTAGTGTTAAGTGTATAGTTAATACTGGTGTAATTAGTATTCGGAGTTATTGTTGTTCCCGCCGGCATGGGGTTATAGTTTTCATCCATCAACCAGAAAGTATATGTACCAAAGCAGTTTTGATAAGCCGTGAAATTACTATTTGATATTTGAGCGAAAGAGCCGCTCAGGGTTACGACTTGCTCCCGCCGCACATAGTTTTGCCCCCATACGCCATTACATGTATTTTCCTTGCTGGGTGAAGTTCTGTAATCACTTGGCAGGGGCTTGGTGTATTCTGTACCACTAACCCAGTAATGGGTCATACAGGGTTGAGTTCCCGCCGCAGCAGGGTAAGAGATATATTGCTCAACCAGGTTAGGCTGTGTTGAATTCGAATCCCAGATACCATTTTCGTTTGAATCAAGATACAAGTCGCCAAGGTCGTAGAATGTTTCTTCAGCATCATAACTATTGTTGCCGTTGGCATCAACGAAACTTTCCTCACCTAAGGCATAAGCAAGTAATGTCACGCGGCCATTTTGAACATAAAGCGGTCCGCTGTTAGTATTATTACTGTATGTAATGGTTATCGGATCACCGGATCCATCTAACGCTGCTACTGCGCCTTGTATCCCGATTGGACTGCCGTAATCTATTGTTTCGCCGACCGGTCTGTACGCTGCGCTTGTGAATGTGACGGTGCAGGTTCCTCCAATCGTTGTGCAAGTCGCCGTATTGGTGCTTGTTGAGTTAAAATGCCCTCCTTCAGCGATGAAGTTGATCACTGTCGAGTCAGGCACGGGTTCGGCCAGACGATCCGAAGCGATAACAGTTACTGCAGATGTCACACCGTCATAGCTCCAGCCTTCGATATTGTGGGTTGACATGCTAAGCGAGAAAAAGTTTTGGGTAGGCAACCCTGTTGTTATAGTTAATGTGTTGGACTGACTGACGATGGTCGGATCAGCATCCACTTGTGCCACAACCCAGACGGGTGTGGGAACAGTTCCCGAAGAAACCGAAGTAGTTACAAATCCACTGGTGTCAGATGTTGCCGATGTAGGAGTGAATGTGATTCCTCCAGGTGCGCTGGCTGGTATCAGACTGAAATCAACAAGGACACCCGCTTTGCCATTACCGTTTTCGTCTACCACCTTGAATTTTACCAGAGAATTTTTAGGTAACGTTGGGGCGCTTGCAGTCGAAGTTCCGATGATTGAAGGCGTTGCAGACACGAATTGTATATTACTCGTGGCCGGTGTTTTGACTGTTATTAATATACTTGCAGTTGCACCGCTGGTTAAGGTTGCTATTATCGTGTCTGATCCTGAACATCCGTTGTCTTTATACGTGGTCGCTGCTATGCCTGTGCTGGTGTTATTGGTGACGGGGCTTGCCATCACTGCCTTGCCGCTGATTACGCAGGAGGAAGTGAATGCTACCGAAATAGGCACCGTCGCAGGTGAACCATCTATTAATACCGGTATGCTTACACTGCTGGTGCCGTAAGCGGAAATTGATGGTGAGCCAAGAGTAATCGCGCCCAGCGTAACTGATGCCGCACCGACCGATATGCCGACAGGCACGCTTGTCACAGCTGTAGTAGTTGTTCCAGATGTAGTAGTAGTTGTAATACTTGATGATGCGGTAATGTATGTGGCGCCCGCGGAAAAACTGCTTGCGACACTCAAGATGATAGACGCTGTGCCGGTACTATCTGTCAGAGCTGTCGAGGCGGGGGGAGTAAACGTGACAAGTGAAGTGTCCGATGCCGCGAAGGTTACGATGGAACCTTTTACCGGATTTCCACCGGCATCTGTGAGTAGTGCGGTTACCGTTACCGGATTTCCGAAGGTTACAACAGATGGAACGCTTAAAACAAGAGAAGCGACTGAAGTTGTTGTTGTGTTACTTCCAGTCGAGGATGATGAACTTTTGCTGCCTCCACAGGCGACAAGACAGCAAAGCGCGATAAAAGAAATAAGCAGCCATATTGATAGCGATAATTTAGTATGGATTGATTTTACCATTTTACTCCCCTTTTTAAAGAGATAGATAATATCTATTATATTTACGTTGAGATATTACCAGAAAGGTTATTGTTTTTCAACATTTTTTTTACTTCAGATGCCTTTGTTCGCGTTATCAATTATAACAATAACAAAAAACATTTATTACTTCATCTGTAATCTAAAAATTGCTCCGATCAAAGCTTCTTGATTTTAGTTTGCGTAAGTCTTTCGGCTCGCGGTAATCTTCTTGCAGGCCCCTTCTTTTTTGATCGCCGCTCATCAATATCATTTTTTTTATCTGCCCTGAAGTCGTCTCCCAACGATGAAGAAGTAATATTATTCATGATTGTTTCAAATTCCAAAGATGACAGAGGGGTTTTGCCAAGCCGGGTGATATAAGAAGATATCTCGCGATCAGAAGAAACCACGATAGTGTCTTCCATGGTGTGAGCCGCTATCCGTTTTATAACGTCATCGGCTCTTTCGCCGTGGCGGGAATAAATAATATTAATTTTTCCTTCTCTGTCTCTTCCTTCATCCGCCCAACCGCTTTCCCCGCCGTCAAAAACTACAGTGATTTTATGCGTTCTTTTCTTTTCGTATTCGACAAGTTTAGCTATCAGAGCCCTGCGTCCTTCTTCCAGGCTTCTTCGCTCATAACGACGCAAGGTGTCCGATTGCCGGATTAAGTTATAGCCATCAATTAAAATAAACATAAACTAATACCTTATGTCATTTCGACAGAAGAGAGAAATCTTGCAATCCTCCGCTCAAATCCTGTCAGTTTGGATTTATTTTATTAACCAGATCATCTTTCTTTTCTTTACGCCATTTCTTAATTTCTTTTTCTCT
>JBEKUA010000056.1:0-6794 GCA_049515495.1 Smithella sp.
CTGGATGGGCGTCGTGAAATCGTTGATGAAATTAAAAGTTCCTCTGACGAATTAAAAACTTTTCTTGCCAGAACGTTTCAAATATTCTTGGCTGATGAAAATTTTCTTGATGCGATTCCAGGTCAATTACTACCCGATCATGCAAACCAAGCACGGCTGCCGCGGCTTTTAAAGATTTTGGAAGAGATAGCAAATATGTAACATACGGATCAACGATGAGCATCGTCTCGTCTACGAGATAGAAAAAGACGCGATCATCGACATCAGTTGCCGATACTATATTAATTTATAAGGAGCAGCGGACTAAAACTCCTCTTATTCACTGTGATAAAATTGTGATAAAATCATGAGAAAAGAAGAGGAACAGATAGAATAGACAGAAATAGGTAGAAATGTTTTTTTGATTATTTATTAAGTGTTTACGGGAAATCAGACATTAGATCAAGGGGTTAAATGTTTACTTAGTTCGGACTCTGACTCCGTTTATTAAGGTTCGAATCCTTATTCCCCAGCCATAAAATCAATAACTTATGTAATATAAGCAAAAATCATTTTTAAATATATCATTCAAAATTGCCACTTTTAGAAATATCAAATCAATTTATCAAAAACTGCATTGACGGATTTCAACTTTTTCGGTTCAGAATTTCTCTTGCTAAAAACAGGCAAAAAGAATGCTTCCCAGAAAAATAAATTTGACTTTTATATTTCTTCCATATATTAATACCATCAAATGATGGAATCATTATATGGAAAAAAACGATGAGAACAGCCCTCGATAAGGCCCGCAAAGATCCTGGATCGATGAAGGCAAAAATCCTTGCCGATGCCCGCGGTTTGTTCGGTGAATACGGTTTCCACGGCACGACAACCAGGATGATCGCCGAGAAGGCTAAAATCGACATTTCCACATTGCACTACCACTGGGGTGACAAGAGGGACCTTTTTGAGGCCGTTCTCCTGGACATGAACCGCGACTTGGGGCACTTGCTTATCGAGGTAGAAAAAAGTATCCATGGCCGCCCCCTGGGGGAGCGTATAAAAATCGCCATCGCTGCGACGACGGACTACCTGTTCGCTCATCCCGAGATATCGAATCTCGTGCTGCATCGGTATTTCAGCAAGACAAGGCACGAAATGATAATAGATTTCAAAGTCCCCGAATTCACCGGCGACATTGCCCGCTCAATGGGTTTGACAAAAGACGCAAAAAAAACACCTCCCAGGGGCATGCTGGAGGTCCTGACAGTCATGAACGGCATCCATAATTTTGTCTCCGGAGAAAACTTCTTCCGCCCCATGGTAAAACTCAACCACAAAGACTACATCAAAATGGTCAAGGAGACTCTTCAATTCGTCCTCATTCCGGGTTTCACAAGCAGAGAAGGAAAGAAAGATCAGAAGGTTCGAAAAAATCCTTAGAATCAGAGATTCATAGGAGCGATCATAACTTTTCTCAATCAGGATCAAGATGATTTTCAGACAATTTAGAATCGCTAACACAGATTATTTGCAAAACTTGGAAAGTTAAGACGGCAACAGTTCTTCCAGTTGTTCAGAGATGTTCTAAAAAAGGAGGATTTGCTTCATGGATATAATCACCTACTCAGCGGAGCATAATATCTTTAGGGAGAGTCTCCGAAAATTTCTTGACAAAGAAATCGTGCCCCATGTTGAAGAGTGGGAGGAAACAGGTATTGTTCCCCGGAGCGTTTGGAAAAAGATGGGGGAACATGGGTTTTTATGTACGGATGTTCCCGAGGAATATGGTGGCGCTGGCGGCGACTTTCTCTATTCCGTCATCGTCTGTGAAGAACTTGTCAAAAGTAACTTTTCGGGACTTACAGCATCCCTGCACAGTGATATTTGCGTCCCTTATATTTCAGCATTTGCCTCAGAGGAACAAAAGCGCAAATATTTGCCCGGCTGCGTTTCCGGAGATATCGTTACAGCCGTAGCCATGACGGAGCCGAACGCCGGCAGCGATCTGGCGAAAATAAAAACAACCGCCGTAGAAGACGGCGATCAAATTATTCTCAACGGCCAGAAGACTTTCATCAGCAACGGCATTAACTGCGATCTTGTGATCGTTGCCGCGCGTGATCCGGCTGTGAAGCAAGAACATCAGGCCGTTGATCTCTACCTTGTCGAGGCCGGCACTCCCGGTTTTGAAAAAGGAAAACAGATTAAAAAAATCGGCTGGCACAGTCAGGATACGGCAGAATTGTACTTTACGGATTGCCGGATTCCAAAAGAAAATCGTCTGGGCGGCAAGGGAAGCGGATTTCTCAAGCTCATGATGAAACTCCAGCAGGAACGCCTTGTCTGCGCCATCGGCGCGGTGATAGCTGCAGAGTTCATACTTGATTTTACCATTAAATATTGTAAAGAGCGCAACGCTTTCGGGCGCCCTATCTCAAAGTTTCAACATGTGCAATTCGAAATCGTCGAGATGGCTACAGAAACCAAATTGGGACGTACTTTCATTGACAAACTCATCATGGATCATATCGAAGGTAAAGATATTATTATAGAGGTCGCCATGGCAAAATACTGGACAACAGACATGGCCTTCCGCGTCGCCGACCGGTGCCTCCAGCTTCACGGTGGTTACGGATATTGTGAGGAGTATCCTATAGCCCGCGCCTGGCGGGATCTCCGCGTAACAAGGATTTTCGCCGGGACAAATGAAATCATGAAGGGAATTGCGGCAAAATTTATGGGGTTATAGGCATAACCATTATTAGAACTTTAGGCGCTGAGAACTATTTAGTGCAGGGAGGTTTGCGACATGATGGATTACCCTTTGTTACTGACCAACTTTATGCAGCACGCGGCCAGGTATTATCCGGCCAAGGAGATCGTCTCCGTTTACGCGACAGGCACTTTCCGTTATACTTATGCCGACTGGTATAAACGCGTAAGCCAATTGGCGGGCGCTCTTAGCTCCCTTGGTATAAAAAAGGGTGATCGTGTCGCCTCATTCTCTTTGAACAACCATCGCCACATGGAGCTTTATTTTGGCGTTCCCTGCATGGGCGCTGTTCTACATACTCTCAATATACGTCTTTCCGCTGAAAATCTTGTTTACATCATTAATCACGCCGGGGACAGAATTCTGTTCATTGATGAAGATGTTTACTTTCTCATTG
This sequence comes from Smithella sp., assembly GCA_049515495.1. Classification (GTDB taxonomy): domain Bacteria; phylum Desulfobacterota; class Syntrophia; order Syntrophales; family Smithellaceae; genus Smithella. The sequence goes on from JBEKUA010000056.1 coordinate 3,153, forward strand.
AACCATTTAAAGATCAACTCAAGACCATAGAGAAATATGTCATCCTGTCCCAATCAGGGGTCATGCCGCCAACCACCCTCTCCCCCGTTGTCCTCTACGACGATTTTATAAAAGACTTTCCGGAAACCTATGATTTTCCCGTTAACCGCGATGAAAACGAACCCTGCCTCATCTGCTACACTTCGGCAACAACGGGCGATCCCAAAGGCGTTGTTTACAGCCATCGCGGCTTGGTGCTCCACTCTTTTGCCACGGGCGTCGTCCTGGGCGTTCAAGAGAATGATTGCGGTTTGCATATCGTTCCGATGTTTCATGCCAATGCCTGGGGAGCCCCTTTTGCCTGCACCATGCGCGGACTGAAACAGGTGTTGCCCGGGCGGCAAATTCTGGACATGGCGGCGCTGTGCCGGATTATCGCCGAAGAAAAGGTTACCTTCTCCTGCGGTGTGCCGACGATCTGGATTATGCTCCACAATTACCTGGAGGCAGGCGGTACGCATGACTTTTCTACCATCCGGTATTTATTTTCCGGCGGATCGGCCATGCCCCGGCATCTCATTGAATCATACGAAAAAAAATACGGTGTATTGATGGCGCAGGGTTACGGCGCTACGGAAACGTCGCCGGTTGTCACATTGTCCGTCCCCAAAAGCACTATGGACACACTGAGTGTTGATGAACGGATTGATATCCGAACGACAGCGGGAATGCCCATACCGGGACTCGATGTAAAACTTGTCAACATGGAATCAGGCAAAGAAGCGCGCATGGATGGCAAGGAAATGGGAGAAATTCTGGTGCGTGGTCCCTGGATCGCCAATGAATATTATAAAGACCCTAAGCAAAGTGCCATGACCTTCCCGGACGGATGGTTTCATACCGGCGATATCGGAACGATGAGCAACGAAGGTTATATCTCACTGGTTGACCGGACAAAAGATTTAATCAAGAGCGCTGGAGAGTGGATTTCATCCATTGATCTGGAAAACGCTATCATGGGATGCTCCAGGGTTTTGGAGGCGGCAGTTATCAGTCTGCCTGATGATAAGTGGCAGGAACGGCCGATGGCCTGTATTGTGCCTCAGCCTGACGCGGCAAATACCATTACAAAAGAAGAGATACAGGCTTATCTGAAAGATAAGGTGGCAAAGTGGTGGATTCCCGATGAAATTGTTTTTATGACAGAGCTCCCCAAGACCAGCGTGGGAAAATTCAACAAGAAAAAACTCCGGGAAACCGTTGTGCCGGAGATTCTCAAAAAGAGAGGTAAGGCATGAACGCTAATCATCACGATAGAGTCGCTGTTGTCGATGCCTGCCGAACGCCGTTTATGCGTTCCGGCACGGCCTTTTATGATTTGATGGCCTGGGAGCTGGGGCGTTACGCCGTGAAAGGACTAATTGCCAGAACGGGGATTGAACCGTCAATCATTGACTACGTAATTATGGGGACGGTTATGGCTGACATCTCCACAACCAACGTGGCGCGGGAGATAATGCTGGGCGCGGGACTTCCCGGAACGATACCCGCTCATACCTGCACTGCGGCCTGTGTTTCGGCGAACATCGCCGTAACTTCCGCCTGCGATATGATTAAATCCGGCCAGGTGGATACAGTTATTGCCGGTGGCGTGGAATCCTTGTCCGATCCCGCAATAAAAATCTCGAAGCGCTACCGCCGACTGATTCTCGATCTCACCATGTTTAAGCGCCCTAAAACACTTGCGGGAAAACTGAAGCTTTTTCGCGGGATGAAACTTAAGGACTTCATTGTTCCGGAAAAACCGGCCCTCGCCGAATATTCCACAAGACTCACGATGGGCGCCAATGCCGATAGGCTGGCGCGCCGTCTTGGCATTACCAGAGAGGAACAGGACGACTACGCCGCCCGTTCCCATAGATTGGCTGACGCCGCTATCAAGAATGGAATTATGAAAAAGGAAATTGTTCCAGTTGTTGTCCCCCAAACAGGCAAGTTGGTGAAGGACGATAACGGACCCCGTGCGGATGTCACGACCGAAAAGCTCGCCTCTGTGAAACCGGCCTTTGATAAGCGCTACGGAACCGTTACAGCGGCTAACTCATCATTTCTAACGGATGGCGCATCGGCAGTACTGCTTATGAAGGAATCAAAAGCTAAATCGTTGGAGTTAAAACCTTTAGCCTATATCCGGGCTTACGCCCAGGCGGGATCAAATCCCTGGGAAGAACTGCTGCTCGGTCCGGCTTTTTCTGCTGCGCTAGCCTTGAAAAAAGCGGGCATTACGCTTGCCGATATTAAAGTTTTGGAAATCCACGAAGCATTTGCCGCCCAGATTCTTGCCAATATCCAGTACATGGAATCCGAAAAATGGGGCAGGGAAAGTCTGGGCCTTACCGGCAGAATGGGAGCAGTTGATAGGGAGCTTCTCAACACGCGGGGTGGTTCTTTGTCCATCGGGCATCCTTTCGGGGCAACGGGCGGCAGGCTAATTGCCAGTTGCTGTAACCGTATGCAGGAAGAGAACGCTCAATTCGGCCTTGTTGCCGGCTGCGGCGCGGGGGCTGTAGGCAATACCATTATTCTGGAAAATGCACGATAGAGGAGATTACCATGAAATATCTGACACTGGAAATAACAAAAAGTGGAATTGCTATTATTACAATTGATTGTCCTGAAAGCAAAGTAAACAAGGTTTCATCGGGCCTGTTGGATGAAGTAGCCGGTGTTTTGCATGATACAAATAACGATAAGAGCATCAAGGGCATGGTTATTATCAGCGGCAAAGAAGACAACTTTGTTGTCGGCGCGGATATTGATGAACTCAAAGGAATGCAAACTAAGCAAGAGGTAATTGCCTATATCACCAAGGGTCATGCCATCCTCAACAGTCTGGAAAACATGAAAATCCCCGTGGTTGCCTGTATTCACGGCAACTGCCTTGGCGGCGGTCTGGAACTGGCGCTGGCCTGTAATTACCGGTTGGCTGTCAACTCTCCGCAGACGGTTCTGGGATTTCCGGAAGTGCAGCTGGGACTGCTGCCGGCGGCAGGCGGCACGCAGCGGATGCCGAGGCTTATCGGGCTTACGGCGGCTCTGCCTCTGCTGCTTACAGCTCGCACTCTCAGAGTAAAACAGGCCATACAGGCGGGACTTGTAGATGAACTCATTCCCCCTTACGGTACTAAGGAAACGGCAGTTAAGAAGGCGCTGGAGCTGGTCAGGAAAGCCGCTATCAAAAGAAAGCGCAAACGTTCCATTGTTTCTTTTCTTCTGGAATCCAATCCTATAGGAAGGGCCATCGTGTTTTCGCAGGCCAAAAAAATGATTACGCGCCAGACTTACGGCTGTTACCCTGCTCCGTATGCCATCATTGAAGCGGTGGAACATGGCCAGAAATACGGAAAGGACCCGGGGCTGAAAAAAGAAATCGAACTGTTCAGCAGGCTGGTGACTACTTCCCAGTCCAAATCTCTGATGAGCCTTTTTTTCGGCATGAGCGATCTGAAAAAAAACCCTCAGAAAAGCCTCGCCCGAAAAGTGGGAAAAATGGCCGTCATCGGAACAGGATTGATGGGGCAGGGCATTGCGTCCGTCTCCACAGCAATTTGCGATACCATTCTGATGAAGGATGTAAAACTTGATGACGCCGCCCGTGGAATG
>JBEKUA010000057.1:0-6330 GCA_049515495.1 Smithella sp.
CCTTTAATAACAGGTTATTAGATGGAATCGCGGAAAAGAATAAAATGACTCGTTTTGCCTCAATATTTGGCGGCGCCTCAATATATTGAGGGATACTTCAAGAAATGTCAACGATCCAACAGGCTATTGAAAAAGGTTCAGATTCGAGGCGTGCAAGGATCGAATTATGAAACGCCTTTTGATAAGCTCCAAAAAGTTACCGAATTAGTGAGCTAGTACAGGAGTCCTTTATTTAAATTCTTGGTCTTGTACAGGTGATAATAACCACAAAACCATCTAAAGTATTTATAAATATGTTTTTGATTGTTCGTCTTTTTGGTTTTATTGCTTGTTTAATATCCAGTATGCCCATCTTGCACCATCCCATAAAGTACAAGCTGTGAACATGCTTGATAACATGCTTAATAAAAATGCAACTATACAAAAAAGAAGGGGTCGCAAATTTATGAATCTGCAACCCCTTGGTGTTATTGGTGAGCCCTGTCGGAATCGAACCGACAACCTAATGATTAAGAGTCATTTGCTCTGCCAGTTGAGCTAAGGGCCCTTTTTAGTGTTGTTGAAAAACGTCCATCTACCGCGTTACCTTCACCATTCGTCGTTGCGGCGTACAGCAAGTACGTCTCAATCCTCATGCTTCGGGTGCTTTGCATTCGGCCATTTTTAAACATTTCTGATTTTAAAAGAACGTCTCTTTATTCTGGTACGCCCGGTAGGATTCGAACCTACGACCAACAGATTCGAAGTCTGCGACTCTATCCAGCTGAGCTACGGGCGCCTGATTTCAAATGGGGTGAGTGAAGGGATTTGAACCCTCGGCCTCCGGGGCCACAACCCGGCACTCTAACCAGCTGAGCTACACCCACCATTTTCGCCTTGGTGCGCCTGGAGGGATTCGAACTCTCGGCCCACGGATTAGAAGTCCGTTGCTCTATCCAGCTGAGCTACAGGCGCATATTTTTAACTTTCACGGCCTGGTTAAAACCGCTTTATTTCAAATGATTTTTAAGGCTATTTCCCAACCCGTCAAACCTGTACCAAAAAGAGATAGGCTAATATCCCCTCTTCAGGTTTTTGTCAAGGTTAAAAGCTGTCAAATATATTTTTTGCTTAGTTTTCCACGCCAAATATTTATCTGCTATTTAACATAACCGGCAATGCCATCGAACCGGTATGTTTTTTTATTAATCTTACCTCCCTGCATGTCCGTTGAATAAAAATAGCCGCCTGTTTTAGAATTATACCAGCGGTAAAGTTCTCTGGTATTAGTCAGTTTTGATGTTGCAATGTTGCCGATTGACCCTTCAGATATGTATCCCCTCAGGTCTTTTTTCCCTCCCATGGGATCATAATGGTAGAAATGACTCCTGCTTTGCGGATTATACCAACGATTGAAACCGGTTGTTCCCGGAGTATCCGGATTAAAAAGCCGAAAAGCAATGCCTTCTTTTACGTAATTGTTTTGCATTAATCTTTTTGCTTCCGCCTGGGGATTAGCTGTATACAGATAATCCTTTCCATTGTAATATCTATAGATATCAATTACTTTTATTATATTATCAGGCAGCACTTCCGCAAAAACTTCAACAATTGCTTCACCGCCGCTGGTATTAAATACGATATCATCAAGGTAATACCCCGGCGGCATTTGCGCCGTGTTTAAACAAACGTTGAGATAATTGGTTTGTCTGGTAATCGCGCCGGAATTAGGCATGATTTTTATGCTTCCTTCCGGGAAATAAGAAATGTTTTCTCCCAGTATTTTCACGCCTTCAAATCCCAGATGGCTATTTTTGCTGATTATGGTAAGCACATGGGGGCCAAAAACGAGATCTTTGGCAATAAGCAATTCCCCTCTTTTTTCTTTCTCTTTAAAAAGATCATTATTATCGATCAGTCGTTTATCAAGCGATACTGAAATATTGGCATCTTCATGGGCATTCAATAAATACAGAATTATTCCCGTCCCGTTGAAATGAATCTTGATAAAGTTATCGGCTTCCGCGCCGGTTGGATAACCGTCGCCCTCCATCCATTTGCCCATAAATTCAAATGTTTCTTTTAAACGTCCCGGCACGGTATATACTCCGCATCCCTTCGCGTCATCATTGGCAAATGATATATATCTGCCTAAATTGAATGGTTTATCTCCAATAACATGTTTTTGTGCCGCAACTGACCATTCCAGCATTTCCTTGCCGCTGTTGGTGACCATTATTTTTTTAGAAACACTTTTACCCGGTAATATGCCGCCCATATCCAGCCTTACCGGATATAAATTAATCAAAGGAGATTTTTGAGTATAACCTATTATAAACGTGACAAATATTGTTTTTTGTCCGTCCGGGGTGTTGATTTTAACTGCTTCTTTATACGTGCCGGACGTAAGTTCCTTTCGGTAGAAAATCTTTTCTGCTCCGATATCAAGTTTCATTTCCACATAATGATAACCGAACACATTTTTTTGTTTATTTTCGCCGGGCGATGCATCTTTGGGCAGTAAACGGATTTCCACATGCAGGTAATCGAGACTATTTTTTAAAACACCTGAAAGTTTCTGCTTATCCGGGTTTTCCCAGCCTTCCGGTCCGTCTGTCGACCAGTTAATGACGCCCGGACCGTTATTTTTAAAGGCAAAACTACCTTCACTGGAGGGGTTGTCGATATTGATCATTCCCAAATCAAGTTCAAGTGGACTTATCGACTGCGAAAGCTTTGATTGTACCGCGGCCTTGCTTGCGGCTTTTTTTGCGATTTTCGTAGCAACAGTTTGATTCTGTTGAAGATTTGTACTATTTTGAGCGAAAGTTATAAAAGGGTAAACAATCAGCGCGATAATAGTAAAGATAAAATAATTCTTTATCTTTGACATTTTGATAAGACACCTCTTGAGAAATATTGATGGATTCCTAACGCAAAGCTTAGAATTAAGCAACTATTATATCTCTTTTTTCGGTGCGACAACTGCTTATCGCGTTTAAAAAACTTGACACGTCCCACAAACAAGATATAGCTTTCTGGCTAATTTTTCGTACCTCGCCCCGTTAGAATGGCGAAACGCTTCTAACAGGCTAAAATTGCTGATTTTGCTAATCATGTAATTATGAATTACGATGTTTTAAAATACTGGATCGCATTAAAATCTATCCCTGGCATTGGAAATGTTAATTTTCCGGCCTTAGTGGATAAGTTCGGCTCTATGCCCGCGATTTTTGCAGCGACCGTTTCACTTTTAAAAGAAACACAGGGGATTTCCAAAGAAATTGCCACAGCAATTACAAGTTTTAAAGATTGGGATAAAGTTAAAAAAGAACTCGATCTTATCGATAAAAACAAATTTAATATAATTACTTATCAAGATGAGCTCTATCCCCAAAAGCTTCTTAATATTTATAGCCGTCCTCCTTATATATATGTGCGAGGCAATCTCAATAAAGATGACATAAATATTGCCATAGTCGGTTCCAGACAAGCCAGCACTTATGGCAGATATACAACCGAAAGAATCAGCCGCGAGCTTGCTTATAAGGGCGTAACTGTGGTTAGCGGCATGGCCAGGGTAATTGATCCCGCGGCGCACCGCGGAGCCATAGCCTCGCATGGCAAAACTATCGCCATTCTGGGCAGTGGACTGGACGTCATTTATCCTCCAGAAAATAAAAAATTATATGAAGATATTATTCAAAACGGCGCTGTTATTTCTGAATTCCCATTAGGCACTCCGCCGCGCTCAACCAATTTTCCGGCGCGCAACCGCATTATCAGCGGCATGTCCTATGGGGTTGTAATCATTGAAGCGGGAGAAAAAAGCGGCTCGCTGATTACAGCAAGGTTGGCCCTGGAGCAGGGACGGGAAGTATTCGCCGTGCCCGGAAGTATTGATGCCGCGGGTTCCCGCGGCACAAACAAATTGATTAAGCAGGGCGCGAAATTAATAGAGAATATCGACGATATCCTTGAAGAAATTTTACCGCAGATCGAGCAAACAACACTATTAAAACCGCCATGGATTGCCGACTTCGAAGACATGGCCAATAAGAACGTCGAAATATTGAACGAGGTTGATCAAATAATATTTGATTTTATTACCAAAAGCCGCATTCACATTGATGATTTAATTTCTTCCACCGGCTTATCATCCGCCGAAATTCTTGGCGCATTAACGACAATGGAATTAAAAGGAATTATTCAGCAGCATCCGGGGAAATTTTTCTCCTTGAAGAAATGATTAACATCATGAAATGTTTGGCAAATCCCAGCGAATCATATGGCGATTTTCTACAGTGTCATTAATAAATGTCTTTACAAATTCAATTCTTCCCTTTATAGGGGCAATCTTATCTTTAGAAGGCATAGGGAGTGCTTATGGCGAATTCATTGATTATTGTTGAATCTCCAACAAAAGTTAAAACTATTAAAAAATTTCTCGGAGCTGATTTTAATGCCGTGGCTTCGGTTGGACATATTAAAGATTTGCCGAAAAGCACATTGGGTATTGATCTGGAAAAAGATTTTGAGCCGACCTATACGGTGATCGAAACAAAAAAGAAGACGATTGATGATCTGAAAAAAGCGGCGAAAAACGCGAAAAATATTTACCTTGCTCCCGATCCTGATCGCGAAGGCGAAGCAATTGCCTGGCATATTTCGGAAGTTATCGACACCAAAAATAAAAATGTTTATCGTGTTCTGTTTAACGATTTAACTAAAAACACCGTCATCGAAGCCATCGAACATCCCCTGCAACTGGATTTCAACAAATATGAAGCGCAGCAGACGCGGCGTATTCTTGATCGTCTGGTCGGTTATCAGATCAGCCCCGTTTTGTGGGACAAGGTCAAAAGAGGCCTCAGCGCCGGACGCGTGCAGTCAGTAGCCGTGCGAATGATCTGTGACAGGGAAGAAGAAATAAACAAATTCGTGCCGGAAGAATACTGGAATCTTGTAGCGCAGTTTGAAGGCAGCCATCCGCCCCCTTTCGAAGCGAAACTTATAAAGGTAGACGGCAAAAAAGCCAAAGTGACAAACGGCCAACAGGCGCAGATGCTTGCCGCTAAAATCCGCGAAGCCGATTTTATAGTCGAGAAACTGGATAAGAAAGAAGTTAAACGCACGGCGCCGCCGCCCTTTACGACAAGCAAATTGCAGCAGGAAGCCTCCCGCTGGCTTAGATTTTCAGCAAAAAAAACCATGAGCGTTGCCCAGAAACTGTATGAAGGCATCGAATTGGGTCAAGAAGGATCCATTGGTCTTATCACCTATATGAGAACGGATTCCTACCGGATCGCCGAAGAAGCCTTAAACGATGTGCGGGATTATATTAAAGAAAATTATTCCTCTGATTATCTGCCGCATAAACCTCATACTTATAAAAACGCACAGAAAACGCAGGATGCCCATGAGGCGGTTCGTCCGTCGAAAATGACTTACAAACCGCAGGATATCAAACACTACCTGTCCGCCGATGAATTCAAACTCTACCAGCTCATCTGGAACCGCTTTGTCGCCAGCCAGATGAATCCGGCGATTCTCGATCAGACCACTATTGACATAGCAGGCGCGGATTGTCTTTTCCGCGCTCAGGGACAGGTCATGAAATTCCCCGGCTTCACCATTGTCTATACCGAAGGCAAAGACGATAAAGAGGAAGAAAACGGCGATGACAAGCTTCTGCCGGATATTAAGTCCAAAGAAAAACTGAAACTCCTCAAGCTGAATACGGATCAGAAATTCACGCAGCCGCCTCCGCGTTATTCGGAAGCGTCGCTGGTGCGGGAACTCGAAGAAAAAGGCATTGGCCGCCCCAGCACTTATGCCGCTATTATCTCCACTATTCAGGACCGCGAATACGTCCGTCTGGAGAAGGCTAAATTTTATCCCTCGGAACTGGGAATGATTGTTACCCAGCTTCTGGTAAAAAGTTTTCCCACCATTCTTGATCTCGCTTTTACCGCGGATATGGAAAACAAACTTGACGCCATTGAAAGCGGCGAGCGCAAACGGGTGGATACGCTCAGGGAGTTCTACGCGATTTTCGAAGGGGAACTGAAAAAAGCCAAAAAAGAGATGAAAGATATAAAACGCGAAGAAGAACCGACTGATCTGAAGTGCGAAAAATGCGGCTCTCCCATGATCATCAAATGGGGACGCAATGGAAAATTTGTCGCCTGCTCCAAGTATCCCGAATGTAAAAATACCATGAACATCAAACGGGACTCAAACGGCGATCTGGCCAAAGAAGAAATGGAATACTCCGATCAGGTCTGCGAAAAATGCGGCAAGCGAATGGTTTATAAACGGGGACGTTTCGGCAGGTTTCTCGGTTGTGAA
>JBEKUA010000058.1:0-7482 GCA_049515495.1 Smithella sp.
ATCATTACGGCATGAGAAAGATTAAGGGATGTGAATTCGCGGGATGTCGGAATTGTTACCACGGCATGGCAAAGGCGTAACTCCTCGTTGGCAAGCCCGGTATCTTCAGGTCCGAAAAGGAGGGCTATCTTATTTTTCTGGGAAATGTCAACAATATCACGGGCTGCTGCGCGCGGAGAAATGAACGGTCCGCGGGCCTTACCCAAACGGGCGGTTGTCCCCACAATATAATGGAAGCCTCCGAGCGCTTCGTCAATACGTTCACAATATTGGATATGATCTAAAACATCGGCAGCCAGATGTGTTGATCTCTGTTGCATTTCATCCCGATCATAACCTGCCCCTCCCACAACCATTATGTCACTGATTCCCATGTTTTTTGCTGCGCGGGCAACAGAACCGATATTCCCCGCATATTTTGGTTTATATAATACAATGCTGATATTTTTTGTTTTGGTTTTCAACATAATTTTATTTCCCTTCTAGGAGCGTAACTTTCTGAAGAACCTTTGTATGCTGTACCTCATCAAAGTTCCCATATAGTGAGGAGCGCGCGCAAGCCAGGCACCAATAACAAAGACAAGACAGGAAAGGCCGTAAGTTACCGGGCAACCGATAACAGCGATCAGCGGTTTTTGAAGCCAAACTGCCATAAAGCTCAAAGCGAATATTGCCGGCCAACCTAAAATATAACTCAACACCATCAGGACCAAACCGGTAATTAATCGCGGTGTCGGACGTTCCTTGAATTCACTAAGATCCGCCGGATTCTCTAATATCGTTTTAATACATTTCTTTGAGGCAAGATAGTGGGCTATTTTCTTTTTAATCATAAAACCTTACTTTATAAAACCATCCGGTTGCTCTTGAACCGGACACCCAATAATTTAATTTGTTGGCTAATATCAATTTCAACAGTCATTTCTTGACACCGTATAATACTAATATTATAAAACACTCCTGTAAAGAAAAATGCGATTTATAGAGGATATCGTGGAAAACCGAAACGATGGCTGGGATTTTTTTGATCGTATCTACTGTATTTCTCTGGAAGGGCGTGAAGACCGGCGGCAAGCGGCCACGAAATCGTTTGCTGAAGTAGGACTTAGCGAAAAAGTCGAATTCGTCATAGTCAAACCTCACCCTTTAAATATCGAACAGGGAATGTATGAATCTCACATGACCTGTCTGCGCAGGGGCATGGAGACCGGAGCGGACAATATTGTGGTCTTTGAAGACGATGTCATTTTTGACAGATTTGACGCTGAGCACTTCAAACAATGCACTCAATTTTTAAGAGAAAATCCGGATTGGAAAGTTCTGCTTCTGGGAGCATTAATACACGAAAGCCATAAAACGGCTAATCCGTTCATACAAAAAGTGCACTATCAGAGTCTGGCCCATGCGTATGCCTTAAACAGACCTTACGTAGAAGCCCTTGCTTATCAACCATGGCAGGGGATCATCATTGATACTCTGTTTCGTCCTCTAACCGATCACATGTACGCAGTTTATCCCATGTTTGCGTTTCAAAACGATTTTTCTTCTGACAACGACAAAAAATATGAAGGGTTGGAGCGTTTCCGGCGATTATGCGGCGGATTGGAGAGGATTCAAAAGGCAAATGAATTTTATCTCAGGCATAAATTCGGCATCATCACCATTCATGTTGTGATTATTTTATCTGTTATGATTTTTCTTTTAGCTCGATGATCCCGCCGCAGAAGCTTTTCCAAACAAGGATTTTAAGTTTATTTTATCATCACGGATTGCTTTGTTTTTCAATTTCCGAATCTCTCTTCGGTAACATCGGTTTATGAGTCAATGCACCTTTTTTATCCATCACTTCGGTAACATTTTTTATGAGGCAATTCGCTTGACGTAAAAGACGTTATTGGTATAAAATATTAACGGTATCATGGAACACAATCGCTTAAAAAAACTCCACCGTTTTTTTCCATGAAGGGAAACATAAACTAAAGGTTCTTGGAGGTAATCGTATGAGCGAGGAACTAACATTTCGAGTATATGACCGTATAATCAAAAGCATCAGGGAAAGATTCAAATGCTTTTTTTCTCACACTTTGAGACTCAGTATACAGATTTCAGTCAAAAGGCTTTAGCGCGTATCGGGTGGTTCTTGAAAAATACGGCAACTGATTCACCACGTGCGTCTGACCGTTAAGTACCACTCGCAAAGTAGTAACTTAAAAACAAATTGATATTACATAAACGAGAAAGGAGAGTCACCATGTCAAAACTTAATTTGACGCCTGAAGAGGAAGCTAAAGTCTTGGAGATCCTTGAGCGATATCTTCCAGAATTGGAGCACGAAACCGTACATACAGACAGCAAAGAGCTTCGCAAGTTTTTTATGGAACGGAAGGCATTCATGCAAGAGTTGATGCGACGCCTGAAAAGCTGACCACCTTTTTCTGAAGACATTATAAAAGTTGATGGATATCCTGTCAAACTCGGGGGAAATTTTCTCAAGAGCAATTATCTTGTGTAGCAATCGCACAAATAGCTGCATTGTGGATTTGTGCACAAATTTCCAGATCAGTTAATATGCCGAAGAAACAATATCATTCGGTCTTTACTTGCTTACCCCAAAGCTGGCTATTGAAAATGCGCTTGCTGCCGAATTTAGCAGAAAAAAGTTTTTTGAATTGATTTCTGGATTAACTTACTATAATGTTTACTTCGAAATAATTTTCTCTGCCTATTTGAGTTCACGAAGAGTAACAAGCTTAAATGCTGGCGATTCCATTAAACGAATAAGCCAAAGATTTAAAAACCAGATCATTAAAATAATAACGAAGGGATCAAACATCTATTTACCATATTGTTGTCAATAAAAAAATTTTGTGTACTCAGATATCGAAACGTAAAAAAATCGTTTTATCATGGTGTCTTTTATCCGGATTGTTGCTTTTTCTGTTTTTACCTTCCCGCATGTTTGCTTACGATTCTTCCTCAAATGATTTTAAGGAATACATTAGTCTATTGGAAAAAAATAATGCCCTTTATGGATGGAAAGACCTCAATCCCGGAGAAATACCATGGCAATATTACCGGACAACAAAAAACAAGCACCCGCTTATGTTTGTTAATTTCGGTAATAGCACCGGAAACTGTATTTTATTTTTAGGTTGCGTTCACGGTGATGAGTTGCCGTCTGCCTATCTTATGTTCAAACTTGCTCATTACGTTAAAGACAATCCTGCATTGTTTAAAGACAAGTGTATTGTCATTGCGCCACTGGTCAATCCCGATGGTTTCTTGTCCACACCACCAACACGGGTTAATGCCAATAAAGTTGACATTAATAGAAATTTCCCCACAAAAGACTGGCAGGCAAACGCGATTCGTCAATGGATAAAGACAAAAAGCAAGGCGCGTTACTATCCTGGGACAAAACCGTCATCAGAGCAGGAAACACAGTTTCAAGTTGCCTTGATAAAAAAATTCAAACCGCAAAAAATATTATCGGTACATTCACCGCTTAACTTCTTTGATTATGACGGACCATCATCAGACGTATATTCTTTTGAAAAATGGATGGAAAAAGCATATAAAGAAGTAAGTTATCCTGTTAAAAATTTTGGCTATTATCCCGGATCGCTCGGTAACTATGCCGGTCATGAACGTAACATCTTTACTCTAACTTTAGAGATGCCTTCTTCAGATCCTGAACGTGGCCTTGAATATTTCAAAAAATTTCAATCATCAATTTTAAAATTCATTAACCTGCCTGTTATCGGCGCGCCGCCAGGTGTCAAGATTATCAATAATTATAAGAAAGTCAGCGATGAATTATGATCGAATTGATGCAGAGTGGTCTTTGCAATTCTTCTTCCTTAAACGGCCGGTACGCCAGTATAATATATCTTTGTCCATTTAATTTTCATGCTGAATTGCAGACCGGACTAATTTATGCTTTGCGGCAAAAGATTTTTTTTGCTATTCCCTGTCCATGGATCAAGAAATTCTAATACTAAGTAAAAACTCGCCTCAATTAGGTATTACACTCAACAAACAACAACTGGCTTTGTTTGATGTTTATAAAAATGAGCTTTTACAGTGGAATGCTAAAACAAATTTAATTTCCGAAAATTCTTCCCGGGAAATTATCACGCGTCACTTTTTGGATTCACTGTCAGCATTGCAATTTATTCAAAAGCCGGCCGCCAGACTAATTGATGTCGGATGCGGCGCGGGTTTCCCTGGTCTTCCTTTAAAAATAGCGCTGCCTTCATTACAGGTTTATCTTCTGGAAACCAATAGAAAAAAAGTTTCTTTTTTAAAACATATTATCCGTCATTTGAATCTTTCCCAGGTCTTTGTTTTTCATGACCGCGTCGAAAATATTATCAGGAAAGATTCCTGGAAAGAAAAATTTGATATTGTAATATCCCGTGCCGCTTTTAAAATATCCGAACTGCTGCCACATGGCGAATATTTTCTTGTCCCGGGAGGAAAACTAATTGCCTTGAAAGGCCCTAATGTTGATGAGGAATTTACACAATGCGCACTCGTTACAAATCAATACAAAATATCTCAATTTATTCAATATGATATAAACGTCCCCTGCTTGGAGGCAAAGCGTAAAATTATTATCGGAGAAAAGACAAAATAAAGTAAAAAACCCTTCTAAAAAGAACTTTTTTATGCTACTGCTAACTTCAGTTCTTGCAAAAGAATTTATTTTTTTACGCTCAATAAAATAATGAATAAAATTATATGTATAGCGAACCAAAAGGGTGGTGTAGGTAAAACCACCACCGCGATAAATTTATCTGCTTCCCTGGCGGCGGCGGAAAAAAAAACTTTGCTCATTGATGGCGATTCTCAGGGTAATTCAACGAGCGGTATCGGAGCGGATAGAAATTCATTTCAGACGGCTAATTTATATCACGCGATGATCGGTCAGGTGCCTCTGGAACAAGTCATTATCAACACGGCAATACCGCATCTTGATGTCGTGCCGTCTAACCAGGATCTGATTGGCATTGAAGTTGAGTTTGTCGGCCTGGAAGATAAAGAAAAGCGGTTGCGTAATTTATTGAGTTCTCTGGACAGGCATTATGATTTTATAGTAATTGATTGTCCGCCATCGCTGGGTGTTATGACCGTAAATGCTCTGGTCGCATCCGATTATTTGATTGTGCCTTTGCAGTGCGAGTATTTTGCTATGGAAGGTTTGGGATATTTGCTCAATACTGTAAAACTGGTAAAAGCGCAATTAAATCCAAAACTGGTTTTAGGTGGTATTTTGCTAACGATGTTTGATCAACGCAATTTATTATCTCATCGGGTCTCCGATGATGTGCGGAAACATTTTGGCGATAAGGTTTTTAAAACGGTGATCCCGCGTAATGTGCGGCTTTCGGAAAGCCCCAGTCACGGATTGCCTATTATTCTTTACGACATTAAATCGCGCGGCGCTTTGGCTTATATGGAAATGGCCGGGGAAATAATTCAGGGGGGAATGTAAATGGCACAAAAAAATGTGCTTGGTAAAGGGCTTGGCGCAATTTTTCCGGATTTATTAAATGACTTCGATAAGAAAAAGAATGTTTTTTCCTGCGGCATTGAAGAGTTGCGGCCAAACCGTTATCAACCCCGTAAAACTTTTAACGATCAAAACCAAAAGCAGCTTATTGATTCCATTAAAAACAGCGGTATTATTCAGCCGATCATTGTCCGCAGGGCTGAAAAGGGATATGAAATTATTGCCGGAGAGCGGCGATGGAGAGCGGCTCAGTCCATAGGTTTAAAAGATGTACCTATTGCCATTCGCGAAGCAACAGACATGCAGGCGGCCGAAATGTCGCTCATTGAGAATATTCAGCGTGAAGAATTAAATCCTCTTGAAGAAGCCGATGCTTATTTAACATTAATGGAAAATTTCAAACTTTCTCAGGATGAAATTTCTTTGCGCGTGGGCAAAGATCGTTCGACCATTGCCAATACCATTCGTCTTTTGAAATTGCCGGATCAAGCCAAAAAAGCTCTTACGGAAAAGAAAATTTCTTAGGCCATGCCCGCTGTTTACTGGCGTGCAGTTCAACGGAAAAACAAGTTGCGGCGCTGGCTTTAATCTTACAAAAAGATTTAAATGTCCGGGAAACGGAACGTTTAATACAAAACGCAAAAAAGATTCACACTGATAAAAGACAAGACGCCGCGGATTTAATTCTTGATAATTTAAAATAATATATGTATTCCACACTTATCAACAATTGTTGATAAGTGTGTTTATAAAGGTTGTAAATGGAAGATTTTTGGGGAAAAACAACTAAATTTATTCAAGAAAAAATAAGTAAGCAAAATTTTGATACATGGATAAAACCTATCAAAATAATTGCTATGGAGGACCAGCATGTGCAATTGGCTGTGCCCAATAAATTTTTTAAAGATTGGCTTTTAGATAATTATACATCTACCATTAAACAATCTTTAAAAGCTGCCGCAGGTATTGATGTTGATATTGATTTTGTTCTTTTAAAAAATCAGGAAAATATCTCCGACCCTTCGTTAAAGCAAACGACGCATGCTAAAAATACGTCAACTACCATTACCAGTAAAAACAAAAACTTTTCTTTTCTTAACGACAATTACAGCTTTGACAGGTTTGTGGTTGGTTCGTGTAATCAATTTGCCCACGCTGCTTCAATTGCCGTAGCCAAACAACCAGCTAAAAATTACAATCCTTTATTTATTTATGGAGGATCAGGTTTAGGGAAAACTCACTTACTTAATGCTATCGGTCTTCTCTCGTCTTCTATCCACCCGACACTAAATATTATGTATGTTTCCGCAGAAGAATTCATGAATGAAATGATTAATTCCATTCGTTATGACCGCATGCCAAAATTTAGAGAAAAATATCGTAATATCAGTTGTTTGTTAATTGATGATATTCATTTTCTAGCAGGCAAGGAACGAACACAGGAAGAATTTTTCCATACTTTCAATACATTACATGATTCCGGAAAACAAATAGTTGTCACCAGTGATAAGTTTCCAAAAGATATTCCTAATCTGGAAAGTAGACTTCGTTCGCGTTTTGAATGGGGATTAATTGCCGATATTCAACCACCGGAAATAGAAACTAAAATTGCTATTATCGAAAAGAAAATTCAGGAAAACAAAATTGAGTTACCGCATAATGTTATTCATTATATCGCATCTCATGTAGAATCAAATATTCGTGAACTGGAGGGTTTTTTAGTTAGAATAGGCGCTTATTCATCTTTAACAGGCAGAGAAATTGATTTAGATTTAGTAAAGGAAGTATTAAGCAGTTTAGTTAAGCATAATAAACAAGGGGATGTAAGCATTGAAGAAATCATTAAAGTTATATCTGGGAAATTAAATATAAAAATATCTGACATTAAGGCTCATAATAAAAATAAAAATATTGTCTTCGCAAGGCAAATTATCATGTATTTAGCCAGAAAATTAACAAATCATTCT
>JBEKUA010000059.1:0-6178 GCA_049515495.1 Smithella sp.
AATGACTTCGCCGTCTGAATAGTCTGATTGGAGTTTGTTGAAAACTACCTGCCACCGCCGTGGAATGAAAGGGATGTCAGGAAAAGATTTATTTTTCACTTTATACGCGGCTTCTTTGCACGCCCAGAGCGACCAGAGAGCCGCTTGGGGCCTTTTTGCGTTTTTAATAAATTCAATTTCAGCATCTGTGAGGATTTTTTTCAGAAAATGCGGGTCCCTGCTTTTTCCCGCATTAGCCGGTTCTTTTAAATCCACCACATCGTTCCCGACGTAGGGCAAAATAATCTTCCTCCATTCGCGCGAGCCGATCAATTATTTGAGTGGCATATTCCCGCTGTGCTCTTAGTTCACTTCCCTCTACGCGTTGTGGCTCAAAAATTTCTATCTGAATTGAAAATTTCTCGCCCCAGGCAGGAATAACACTGTAATTATCCTGCTTATCTCCGCGCAGATACATGCACATTACTTTGCAATTTTCCACATTTTTAATAAAGCGTCCTACCCCGTAAGAGAAGCCTTCTTTGTCCACTCTTCCTGTGCGGGAACGTTTTCCTTCGGGAAAGATCATGATGGTTTCGCCGCTCTTCAGAAGGTAGATACATTTTTCCAGAGATTCTTTCATCTTCTCGCGGGACCCGCCGCGGTTGATGGGAATACACTTGGAAAGGTAACACAATATCGTCAGCAGAAGATTGCCTTTGTAGTTATTCCATTCCGGCAGATTCCATGGAAGTTTTTTATAATTGATTATATGCTGACCTAAACTGAAAATGGCGTAGCTTAAAATAAATGAGTCAATCATGGTCAAATGATTGGAACAGATAATCCACCCCCCCTTGTGCTTGTCGAATTCAGCGGTACAGAAGCGGCGGATTTCTTTTAAATCCCTCACCCGGTAAAAGAAAATCCTGAAAACAAAATAATATAAAGGCGCAAGGATTAATATTGCCATGCGCCCTATAAAATTTTGCAGATGAAGAAATATTTTGGATTTCCTATTCAATTTTTTACCCAAGTTTTTGTTTGATGATTCTGACGGCATCGCCGATGGTGCGGATTCTATCGGCCTCATCATCATCCACACTGATGTTATAAACATCTTCGCATCTGATAATGACATCCACCAAACGGGCGGAGTTCACTTTTAAATCATTTAAAATGTGTGTATCCATCGTTGCCTTTCCCAAAAGATCCTGATTCTTGGCATACGGTCTTAAAATATTAATCATCTCTTCAAAAATCTTACTCTCATCCATAATGAACGTTCTCCTTATAGAATATTATTTTTCTTCCCATTTCTTGAATATGATGCAACTGTTGACATCGCCAAAACCGAAACCGGCTTTAGCAATAATTTTCAGTTCAGGAAATTCGAGACATTTTTGCGGAATCTTTTGCGCATATTTTTCTATGTCGGGATGCACATCCTCGCAATTAATTGACGGATGCAGGAATCCTTTATAAATCTGCAAAACAGCGGCCGTGCATTCTATGGCGCCCGCGGCGCCCAGACAATGACCGATCAACGATTTTGTAGACTGAATATAGGGGAAATTTTCGGGATTCCTCTCAAGAGCCTCCGCCCAATTTCTTACTTCATAAGGATCAGCATACGTCGCTGTTAAATGTCCGTTTATGGCATCAACCTCCGCCGGATTAATGCCCGCGTCGGCCACAGCGCCGCGTATGCATCTTTTTACTCCTTCAGGATTAGGCGCTGTCATGGAACCGCCCATTCTCTGCCCCCCGCAATTAACATAGCCGCCGATTATTTCCGCGTAGATTCTGGCCCCTCTGGCAAGAGCCGTTTCCAACTCTTCCAGAACAAGCATCGCACCGCCCGAACCGGGCACAAAGCCGCAAGCCGTAGCACTCATCGGGCGGGAACCCGCCGCGGGATTATCATTAAATTTGCGGCAAAGCACGCGCATGGCGTCAAAGCCTCCCCAGATGTAGGGCGTCGCTCCTTCGGAGCCGC
Organism: Smithella sp.; assembly: GCA_049515495.1. Taxonomy (GTDB): domain Bacteria; phylum Desulfobacterota; class Syntrophia; order Syntrophales; family Smithellaceae; genus Smithella. The sequence continues at coordinate 1,979 of JBEKUA010000059.1, forward strand.
CGGCAACCATGCGTTTGGCCAAACCCGTCCTTATTCTCCAGAGAGCATCAATGATCGCTTCATTGCCGGTGCTGCAGGCGGAAGAATTGGACGTGACCTTATTGCCGGCGCCAAGTAAACCGGAAATGCGGGCGCTGGTTCCGCTGCTCATCACCTGTTCAACAACACGGCTGCCCAATCTCCTTACCTTCCCTTCATTAATAACGGGAACAATAATATTGGCTATCGTGTCCATGCCGCCGATTCCGGATCCGGCAATGACACCGGTATCCCAATCCACAGTATCATCGTCATCGCTGTTTATATTAAATCCGGCATCCGTCCATGCGTCCACTGCCGAAACGGAAGCAAAACCGATATTATCGTTGATCGATAAAAGCTTTTCCCTGTCAAAATAACTTTTCCGGATATCATCGAAATTTTCAGGAACACCGGCAATCTGACAGCCGAAATTCAATTCCTTCAGTTGAGGAATAAAACGAATGCCCGAAACGCCTCCCCGGAGCGCCTTTTCATAATTATCCAACCCGTGCGCATTGGGAGCCGCCACTCCCATTCCCGTAACAACAACTCTCTTTTTCATTTATCCACTCCCACTCCGGATAATTCTCCGAAGCAAATTATTTCACCATTTTCCCTTTCCATGGAAACACTCGCTCTGATAATATTTCTACGAAAATAAATTTTCTTTCCTTTAATAATCACTCTCTCCCCCGGCGACACAATCTTTTTAAACTCTATGCCGTCCGCCAGAGAAAACAGACTCAGCGGCATATCAATTTGAGCGGGACGCATATTTCTCTGACGGGACAAAAGATATATCCCGAAAGCGACAACTCCGACCTGCGCCATCGTTTCAATAAGAATCACGCCCGGCGTAATGGGATTACCGGGGAAATGCCCGCGATAAAAATATTCGTCTTCGCGAAACCGGTAAGCTCCGACTATCCGTTCATCATCAAGGCTGATAATTTCGTCAATAAAACGAAAAGGCTTTTGTTGCGGCACAAGTTGCAGAACCTCCCGTTTCAGACCGGCATCAGCCTCCATAAAGCCCTCCATTGACATGAATCACAGAACCGTTGATGTAACTTCCCTTTTTAGCCAGAAATGCCACCACTTCCGCGATTTCCTCAGGCCGGCCTATGCGCCCCAAAAGAATTTCCTCCGCGGCTTTATCTTTTATTTCTTCCGGTAGTTCTTTGGTCATCTCCGTGTCAATAAAGCCGGGCGCGACGGAATTAACCAGAATGTTTCTTCCCTTCAATTCTCGCGCCAGGGATTTGGTAAAGGCATCCAATGCCGCTTTTTCCATAGTGTAGGGGATCTGACCGGCGTTGCCCGTATGACCGACAATGCTGGAAATATTGATGATGCGCCCGGACTGACTGCGCAGCATGAATTGCCGGAGAATTCTTTTGGTCAGATACCAGACGCCGCGCATCAGCGCGCGCTGTGCGTCAAATTGCTCTATTTTCATGGAAATAATGTCGGCATTAAAAGAATGACCGGCGTTGTTAACCAGAACATCAACACGCCCGGCTGTATCTTTTATCTTGCCGATTATCGCGTCTACCTGTCCGATATCGGAAAGATCGGCCTGAATTAAAAAACCATTGCTTATTTCATCGAGCAACTGTTGAGCACTACCCGCGCTTTGATGATAATGAATGCCGATATAAAATCCTTCAGCCGCGAGAGCCCGACAGCATGCGGCGCCTATTCCTTTTGCTCCTCCAGTAACCACTGCAACGGGTTTTTCAATCATTGTTCGCTTCCCGCTTTCAACATCACATATGCCCAGGTTAATCCGGCGCCGACAATGACCATCGCAATATTGTCGCCGGGTTGAATTTCATCCCAGTGCATACTTAAAATGGAAGGAGCGCCGCAACAACCGACATTGCCGAATTGATCAACGTTATACCAGTGGTGATTAGGCTTTATCTCTCTGCGTTCGCACACTGCTTTAAGCATCATTAAATTGGCTTGATGGCCGATAAAGATAAAACGCTGAGTTTCGGCCGCATATTGATCCTGGAGCACTTTAAGACATTCTGTTGTTGTCCTGATGGCATAACCCTGAACGGCTTTGCCATCCTGATGAAAAGTCCAGTCGCCGTCAATGCCGACTTTTGCCCACCCGGATGGCCGGGAATCAAAGCCGCCGCTGATAAAAGCGGCGCTTGTGGAAACTTTTGTCGACACTACAGCCGCGATCGCGCCATCGCCGAAAAGAACTGCCGAATTGCGATCAGAATAATTAATCGCCCTTGTCGGCGATTCCGCGCCGATGAGCAAGATGTAAGGTGGCAGTGTCTCCGGCTGCATACGCAAAAGAAAATTGACCTGCATGCCAAAAGTAGAACAGGATGAATTTAAATCGAAGCAGGCTGCTTCAATGCCCAATTCCGCGGCCATCGCGGATGCTTCCGCCGGAGAAATGTTATCGGGCGACGAAGAGCCGGAGATAACCAGGCCGATGTCCGCAGGTGTCAGCGAAGCACGCTGTAGTGCCATCCGGGCGGCCGCCGCTCCCATCTGGTAATTTTTGTATTGTCTGATGTTGTAGGATTCCAGCGGATTAATGTTCTTTGTATTTTTAATATAATCCAGAGGCAGAACTGTCCGCCGGTTTTGAATGCCGACACGTTCCATAATCCATTCGTTGGTAGTGCCGATATCCAGGTCTTCCAGAAAGTTATTGGAAATAATATTTTCAGGATGAAAATGTCCCATGGCGTGAAGATAAAGCATTTTAAACAATCTCCCGTCCTATAATCATATTCTGCACTTCGCGAACACCCTCATAAATGTCAATGATGTGAGCATCACGCGCAAGTTTGGAAATCTCATATTCGTTTGTAAAACCATAACCGCCATGCAGGTGAAGACCTTCAGTTGAACAAAAGACAGCGGCCTCTGCTGCCGTGCTTTTGGCCAGCGATGCATCGACACCAGCATTAACCGCCTTTTCTTTTATTTTATAGACTGCCTTGAAGGGAATAGCAGATTCTATGCCATAGAGCCGATCTTTTTATGAAAGTCATAATGATTTGGTTAAACTATGTATTTTTCGATCTGCAGCGAATAAACAATTCGAGGGAAATGGATTTTTTGTGTAAACTAATTTACACTGCGTAATATGTTTCGCAGTTAATAATTATCTGGCAAAGCGCTGTGCGATGGAGTTTTTAAACTAATGACCGGAATCGAATAAGTTCTGACCGGAACTTACTTTAAAAATATCGGCGCGCCTTATCAAAGGTAATAATCATGTTAATAAACAAATATTTTTCCCAGCCCGTTTCGCCCGATAAAAACTTTACGCCAGTATTATTTCTACTAGCTTTTTTAGCTACTACAACATATTAAACAATTATGGACGCATTAACACTGGCAGCAACAAGTTTCATTATTGCCGTCTCTTTATTGATTACCGACAGGAAATACAAGCCAAAAGCATCGTTTATCGGTTTGTGTTTAGCCATATTCGTATCCCAGACGGGTGTTTTTCTCCAAAATTATTTTTCCCCGTACTTCTGGACAAATGTTGAATATATCGGAATCCTGGCCATCGCGCCCTTTGCTTTCCGGTTTTTTCGCCATCTTACCCATAATCGATCCATGCTGACGCGAGGCCTCGTCTTATTTGCCATTATCATGAGTTTTCTGTTAGCATTTTTTATTTCTTCCCCTTTGGGTCAATGGCAGTATTTTCATACATCCGTTCTGGCCTACACCCTTGCCACACTGGGAATCTGCTATGTCGCAATTTTGCGCTATGAAAAAAAGCTGCCGCTCAGCGTGGAAAAAAAACGCCTACGCTACCTGCTTTTTGCCTGTCCCATTGCCGTAATCCTGTGCGGCATTGATCTTCTTAAATATACCGGTTTTAATTTTCCGCCGATCACCGGATTTGTTTTATCTTCACTGCTTTATTTCATTCTGCTGATAATTGCCTATCCACAACTAAACGAGCTGCACGATTTTTTCGCCCGCGCACTGGTCATTTGCATCAGTACGATATGCGGAATAATTATTTTTTATTTTGTTGCCGGCTTTTCCAAAAATACTTTTTTACCTTCTTTCACCAGCGTACTGATGGCCTCTTTCCTGATAGTCATCTCTGTCACGCCTATTAAAATAATTTTGCAAAAAGTGTATACCTGCTTTTATCCGGAAAGCCAGAATGTCTTT
>JBEKUA010000060.1:0-6163 GCA_049515495.1 Smithella sp.
CACCATTCTGTATCGCCGTTTGAGACAAGATATGCCGGCAGCCGAAGAGGAAATTAAAGCGGCTGAAGACGAGGGAATCAAGATTGATTATCTGGTTGCCCCGTTGAAAATTGACGGCGCAAAGGGGAAAGTATCTTCCATTACCTGCAATCGCATGAAACTGGGCGACTTTGACAACAGCGGACGCAAGAAACCTGTTGTTATAGAAGGTTCTGAATTTACTTTAAATGTTGATGCGGTCATTGCCGCCATCGGCCAGGTTCCCGATATGAGTTTCATCGATAAAAAGAGCGGTGTGGAAATCAACAAGTGGGATTGCTTCAATGTCGGCAAGGGATATAAGACCCGTACAGCCAACCCCCGTTATTTCGCGGGCGGCGATGCTGTCACAGGACCCGACACTGTCATAGCGGCTATCGGCTACGGACATCAGGCTGCAGACGATATCGATGCGGCTATCCGCAAAGCCAATGGCGAACCTGCTTACGAGAAACCGGCGAAAGAGAAAATTGATGTGCCTCTGATCATTGATGAAGAAACGGAGGAAGTACCTCAGATGGCAATGCCGGAAATGCATCATGGCACCCGCAAGATGAGCTTTGCAGAAGTAGAACTGGGCTTCAAACCTGAAGATGCTATTAAAGAAGCCTGTCGTTGTTTGCGTTGCGACGCGGCTATTTAATTTATATTTTTTAACAATAAGGAGAAATATTTCATGTCAACTGTTAATTTGACTATCGATAATCGTAAAGTGACGGCAGAGGCCGGCTCCACAGTTCTGGAGGCCGCTCGCAGTGCCGGTATAGTAATTCCCACACTTTGTGCATGGACGGAAAGAAATCACACACCCGGCGCCTGCCGTGTGTGTATGACGGAAGTTGAAGGTCAGCGCAGTCTGATCGCGGCCTGCGTTTTTCCCGTAACCGAGGGGATGGTCGTCCACACCAATACGGAGAAAGTACGCAAAGCCAGAAAAATGGTGGTGGAGCTTCTGTTGGCCAATCATCCGCAGGAGTGCAATTACTGCGTAAGAAACGGCAGCTGCGAATTGCAGAAAGTCGCCGAATTTGTTGGCCTTAAAGAAGTTCGTTTTGATTATACTCAATTCCCGAAAGAAGGCATGATCGACCATTCCAGTCCTTCTATCGTACGGGACAGCCGCAAATGTATTGAATGTCATCGCTGCGTAACCGTCTGCGATGAAGTTCAGACGGTCAGCGTTTTGACACCGGCTAATCGTGGCAGCAAAGTAAAAGTCGTTCCTGCTTTTGATTTGCCTTTGATTGAATCCAACTGCATCGCATGCGGCCAGTGCATCATGGTGTGCCCGGTAGGCGCTTTATATGAAAAGGATGACGTTGATTTGGTCTGGAGGGCTCTGCAGGATCCGACCAAACATGTTATCGTGCAGGAAGCTCCGGCTATCCGCGCGGCTCTTGGTGAAGAATTCGGCATGCCTCCGGGGAGCCTTGTCACAGGCAAGATGATCGCTGCACTGCGCCGTCTGGGTTTTGATAAAGTTTTCGACACCAATTTTACTGCCGACCTCACCATCATTGAAGAAGGCAACGAATTACTCAAAAGAGTTAAAGAAGGGGGAACACTGCCGATGATTACTTCGTGCAGCCCCGGATGGATCAAGTTCTGCGAACATTTCTATCCCGATATGCTCGGTCATCTTTCCACCTGCAAATCGCCGCAGCAAATGTTCGGCGCGCTGGCCAAAACCTATTACGCGGAAACAGCGGGCATCGATCCGAAAGATATCGTTTCGGTTTCCATCATGCCCTGTACCGCTAAAAAGTTTGAAGCCCAACGCCCCGAAATGAACAGCAGCGGCTATCAGGATGTTGATTATGTTCTCACAACCAGAGAATTAGGCCGTATGATTCATGAAGGCGGCATTGACTTTGTTAATCTGCAGGATGAAGATTATGACGCCCCTATGGGTGAATACACCGGTGCAGCCACCATTTTCGGGGCGACCGGCGGCGTTATGGAAGCCGCTCTGCGCACGGTTTACGCAGTTGTTACCGGTGAAAACCTGCCGAGTCTGGATATCACACCTGTTCGCGGTCTGGAAGGCGTCAAAGAAGCCACCGTCAAGGTTGGCGCTCTTGGAGATGTCAAGATTGCCGTTGCTCATGGTCTGGGAAATGCCCGCAAACTGATGGATCTGATTCGCGAAGGTAAAGGCGGTTACGCCTTTATTGAAGTAATGTGCTGTCCGGGCGGCTGCATCGCCGGCGGCGGCGAGCCCATCCCCACTAACAACGAAATCAGAGTATTGCGCACTTCCGCTCTTTATAAAGATGACGGAAAAGTTCAGAAGAACCGTCAATCACATGAAAATGAATCGGTTAAGAAACTGTATGCCAACTTCCTGAAGGAACCTTTGGGACACAAGTCGCACAAGCTTCTGCACACAAAATACACAAAAAGAGGCACAGAATTGCCTCACGGGAAAGATGAATAAGAAGTTTGCTGTTAACTGAAAATCATGTATAAAGAGGTTTGTCCATTACGGACAAACCTCTTTTTTGTTGATGCTTTTATGGTTGAAATAAGAAGATGACCGATCAAAGAATAGAAAAAGATTTCTTAGGCAAGATGGAAGTCCCGCGCGATGCCTACTGGGGTATTCACACACAAAGAGCCATCCATAATTTCCGGATCAGCGGCATAAAAGTCAACAGCCGATTGATTCGGGGACTGGCGATGGTCAAGAAAGCATCTTGTCTTGCTAATGTCGAAAACGGCTATCTTTCGATGGATAAAGCAAACGCCATAACTGCCGCCTGCGACGAGATCATCGCGGGCAAACTCGCGGATCAATTTCCGGTTGATGCTCTGCAGGGCGGCGCGGGAACATCAACCAATATGAATCTCAATGAAGTGATCGCCAACCGCGCCATTGAACTGCAAGGCGGCAACAAAGGCGATTACGCGATTGTTCATCCACTGGAAGACGTAAATCTGCATCAGTCCACCAATGATGTCTACCCCACAGCCATTAAAGTTGCCGGAACTATGGCCTTGCGGGAACTCGCGCAAAGCATCGCCCGTCTGCAAGGCGTGTTTCAGGAAAAAGAAAAGGCTTTCGGCGAAATAGTTAAATTAGGACGAACAGAGTGGCAGGAAGCGGTTCCCATTACATTGGGCGCGGAATTTTCGGCGTTTGCCGAAGCTTTTTCACGCGACCGCTGGCGGACATTCAAATGCGAGGAACGTCTGCGCGTGGTTAATCTGGGCGGCACAGCCGTCGGCACCGGCCTTACCGCGCCGCGCAACTATATTTTTTCCGTCATTGAAAAATTAAGGGAAGTAACGGGCTTAGGTCTTTCCCGTGGAGAAAATATCATGGGAGAAACGGCCAACGCCGATGCTTATGTCGAAGTTTCCGGCATCCTCAAAGCCCATGCCGTCAATCTGATTAAAATTGCGGGCGATCTGCGCCTGATGAATCTTCTGGGAGAAATTCGTCTGCCGCAACTACAAGCAGGCTCATCCATCATGCCCGGCAAAGTAAATCCTGTTTTAGCGGAAGCAGCTATTCAAGCCGGCATGAAAGTTATTGCTAATGACGGTATCATCACCGATACCGCAGCCCATGGAACGCTTCAGATTAATGAATTTTTACCACTCCTGGCGCAGGCGCTTTTGGAATCACTGGATTTATTGATTAACATTGACAACCTTTTATTAAAATATGTAAAAGGCATCGCAGCCGATCAAAAGAAATGCGGGCAATATTTTGACCACAGCCCTATGATCATTACCGCGCTTCTTCCCGTGATCGGTTATGAAAAAGCAACGCAACTGATCACCGAATTTTCTACGTGCTCCGATAAAAATATGCGGCTCTTTTTAGAACAGAAACTGGGAAAACAAATCGTGGATAAATATTTATCCCCTTATCAATTAACAGCACTGGGTTACAAAAATAATGGATAATACGCCTAAGGGAAACCGGCTGCACATCGCGTTAATGGGACGCACCAACGTTGGCAAATCCAGTCTGCTTAATTTAATGCTCGGCCAGGATATTGCCATTACCTCCCCTGTGGCCGGAACAACAACCGATGTTGTGGAAAAGGCCATGGAGTTACTGCCGATCGGGCCTGTTCTATTTCTGGATACGGCAGGCCTCGATGATGTTTCAGAACTCTCCGGCGCAAGACTCAAGAAAACAGCTAAAATTTTCGACCGCGCCGACATTATCATTCTTGTTGTTGAACCGGATATCTGGACAAAATACGAAGATACGGTTTTGGCCAAAGCTCAGAGACGCAAAATACCCGTCTTGATCGTTGTCAATAAAATTGATTTGCATCAGCCATCCCCTGACTGGTTGAAAATGCTTACCGAAAAAACAGGGATGTTTCTGACGGTTTCATGCAGCGATGAATCACAACGCCAAACTTATCTGGACGCGTTAAAACAGCAACTGCTGGAAAAAGCGCCTGCTGATTTTATCGGCACGCCGTCGCTGATCGGCGACCTGATTGGGCCCGGCGGTTTTGCCGTTTTGGTTGTGCCGATAGATTTGGAAGCTCCAAAAGGAAGGCTTATTCTGCCGCAGGTGCAGACAATCCGCGACATTTTGGATAATGACGCGGCAGCCATTGTAGTTAAGGAAAGAGAACTTGCAGCCGCACTGGCCAACTTGAAAATTCCGCCCGCGATTGTCGTGACGGATTCCCAGGCTATTCTCAAAGTCACTGCCGATGTTCCGAAAAACATTCCTGTCACTACCTTCTCGATACTATTCGCGAGGCAAAAATCCGATCTGGCAGTCATGGCCGCGGGCGCGGCTGCAATAGAAAATTTGCAGCCCGGCGACCGGATATTGATAGCCGAAGCCTGTTCGCATCACGCTCTCGAAGATGATATTGGCCGTGTGAAAATTCCCCGCTGGCTGCGGCAGTATGTCGGCGGAGATTTGCAAATAGATATATCTTCCGGGCGGGACTATCCTAATGATTTAAAAAATTATAAGCTGATTTTGCATTGCGGCGGCTGCATGATGAATCGCCGGGAAATGCTCAACCGTTTGCGTAAAGCACAGGAATCCGGCGTTGCCGTCACAAATTACGGCGTAGCTATTTCTTTTTTGCAGGGTGTGATCAAAAGGAGCCTTGCGCCATTCCCTTCCGCGCTTGCGGCTTTCGAGAAAAAGATAAAAGAAAAATAATCCGCGGCAATGTGACACTTTTTAATTCCATTTTGAAATAACCACTATATTATTATCCTGATTTTAGTTTCCCCTTAACTTTCCCGGCTCAATTTCTGTTTAATGTTAATAAAAAGTGAAGTTAATTCATATTGATACTTCATTTTATGTCAATATTATAAATTTATTAATTTTTTATTTACAGATAGCGTTTTTTCTGATAATGAACGTCAGTCATATTTAAAAGGCTTTTATAATGAAACTATCATCAAAATAAGAGCAAATTGACTTAACATTTTTAACTGAAGTTCTTTATTAATCATGATCGAATTGGCGTGTTTCACTCAAGTGAACAGCCTAAAATATTGAAAGGGGGAAGTATGGCAAAAGGAAATAATTCCGATTATAAAAAGATGATTGACAAGCAGTACAAGGATCTAATGAAGCATTGTCAACTTCACATGGAGCAGGTTGAAAAAAATCTTCCTGAACCAAAGGAAGATCTACACGAACTATTAAAAGAGCGAGGCTTCAGCCGAAGAGATTTCGTTAAATGGACATCGGCGATGACTGCGGCTTTAATGCTGCCGCCTATTTTCAGACCTATGGTCGCCAAAGCGGCGGAAAATTTCAGTCGTCTTCCTGTCGTCTGGCTGCATTTTGCCGAGTGCACCGGTTGCTCTGAAGCATTCCTGCGTTCATCGTATCCGAATGTTGATGATATTCTGCTCGAAACCATATCGCTGGAATATCATGAGACACTGATGGCCGCTTCCGGTTATCAGGCGGAAAAGAACCTGGAAGATGCCGTAAAAACTTTTGACGGCAAGTTTATTTGCGTTATCGAAGGCGGTCTGCCCCGCGGCCTTAACGGCAAGTATTTAACCCTTGGTCCCAAAGGAAAAACAGGCATCCAAGTCGCCAAAGAAGTTGCTACCAAGGCTGCAGCTGTTGTGTGTATCGGATCCTGCTCGGCCTATGGGAATATTC
>JBEKUA010000061.1:0-6155 GCA_049515495.1 Smithella sp.
ATACCTGTATCCGGAGACGGCAGCCAGGAAGAAAGCTTCCGCCGTTTCACAACAGGCTGCTGTAAATGATTACAGAGCGGTCAATGTCCCGTTATTTCCGATAGTAAAGGCAAAGACAGCACTGCTAGCCGCATCTGATACATAGGCATAGGGCCCATTGGGGTCAATCGTAACGGTGGTAAGACTTATACCTGTAGTCGTAAATTTCTGAATGTTAGTGAATGCTCCACTGGATCCGATTGAATAAACCCAGATTGTGCCGTCACCCATATTTGACACATAGGCATATGCTCCTGATGCGTTAAGGTAAATCGTGACCGGGTTAGGATAGATACTGGCAGTAAAAGGGCTTCCTGTAACGGCGGTTAATGACCCGTCAGTCGAACTGATCGCATAGACCGAGATTGTGCCATCACCCATATTTGACACATAGGCAAAATTTGACACATAGGCAAATGCTCCTGATGCGTTAGGGTAAATCGTGACGGACATAGGATACATCCCTGCAGTCACTGTCGGGGTGGAAGCGGAAGCACTCAATGACCCGTCCGTATTGATCGTATAGACAGAGATATTGCTACCACCCATATTTGCCACATAGGCAGAGGCAAATTTGTTGTTCGGATCAGCGTAAACCGTGACGGATGCAGGATACGTCCCTGCAGGCACTGTCGGGGTGTTAATGGAAGGGGTCAATGACCCGTCTGTATTAATCGTATAGACCGAGATTGTGCCGTCACTCATATTGGGCACATAGGCAAAAGGCCCCTGGGTATAAGTAGATGACGGTACGGCGTAAATCATGACGGCGACAGGACTTGTCCCGGCAGTGAACGGGCTGTTTTTAACGGATGTCAATGACCCATCGGTATTGATGGTGTAGACCGATATATTGCTAGAACCCATATTAGGCACATAGGCAAATTCTCCTGATGGGGCAAACGACTTTGATTTGTTTGGATAAATCGTTACGGAGAGGGGACTTGTCCCGGCAGTGAACGGGCTATTTTTAACGGATGTCAATGACCCATCGGTATTGATGGTATAGGCCGAGACAGTGTTATCATTCATATTGGCCACATAGGCAAACTTCCCTGATGGATCTACCGTGACTTGGCTGGGGTTCGTCCCGGCAGTGAACGGGCTATTTTTAACGGATGTCAATGACCCATCGGTATTGATGGTATAGGCCGAGATGTTATTAGAACTGGCATATGACACATAGGCAAATAGCCCATATGGGTCAACCGTAACAGGACTGGAATACATCGTACAGCTCACTGCCACGTCCATCACAGGTGAGCCGTTGACTATACCACTACCATTACTGACGACGCAAGTTTGGGAAGGGTTGGTCGGCTGTGTTTTTACCGTGACAGAGTAAGCAGTTCCGTCGGTCAGTGCCGTGTTAAATGAAAAAGCGCCATTGGCAGCGATGATCCGGTCATCTCCTCCATTGTCCTGTAACACCAGCCCGCTGCCGGCCATACCGCTGATCGTGCCGCTAATTGTGTAATTGTATCCAGGTGAGGTGCCGCAGGACGTTAGAATGGCCATCAAGCCAGCCGCCCATACGGTCTTGACCAATATCTTCAAAAATATTTTAAATTCACGTTTTTTATTCATAGACAGTACCAGCATTTTTTCTCCATGTATGCGGATTATTTCTATAATTGATCAAGTATTGCTTTTTTGGTGTGGAAGTATATGAAGAATTGCTTAATATGTCAATGAATATTGGCTGCAAAAAATTCCGTTTGGCAAAAATTACCTTGAAAGATAAATCCGCAATTATTCTAGTCCCATCATAATCCGAAAATGTCTTGTAATAATATAGCTTAAGGCATCAGTGAAGAGCCTGAGGCACCCGTTAAAACATATTCCGGACGCCATTTTCGTATAGATTCTTGCTTCGGCCGGATGCGATGCACACCCTATCGCGATTCGTCCTTTACTAAGTAGATTGAACAGGGTATTTTCCGGATGATGGCATCATTGCTGCCGCTTATTAGAAAATGTTCTATGCGGCCTTCTTCCTGAGCACGCAAAATTACCAGATCAATTTTTTCATCTTCAATAGTCTTCAGAATTTCTTCAACCGGATCACCCTCTTTAATAAACTCCCGGATCGTCATGCCTTTCTTTTTTTCGCTGTTAATAATATTATCCAGTTCCTGCTTCACTTTTTGCAAATCTTTCTTCCGCTCTTCGATAAGGGATATCATAGGCACACTCCATCCCTGAAGCCAGAACGTGTTAACGATATGAATCACAGAAAGCTCGGCTTTATATTTCTCCGCCAGTGAAACTCCATAATGGATCGTCTTTTTACATGATTGGGTCATCCAGCTTACAACAAGAATGCGATTAATCTCTTCCATGTTCCTCCTCCTTATTTTTTGATGACGATAGAAAAAAAATTCAAGACCTTGTTTTTTAAGCCGTAGCAAGATTCGTTACCTTATGCCCCAATAGAGCATACTCGAATTTTACAGTTTTTACTTTTTTGATATCATCGATTACGGCGGCGATTAATCCTCCCCTTTAAATCCTGTTGTCAGGTGAATCGTCTTTTGCGTTTGTGGACGGAAAACGGTGCCTTTTTGGGACACGAGCCACTCTCCCGTACCTTCAATGGCGCTTACTGTCCAGTTGTCCAGATCGGCATAAATGTTCTGGACTCTTGGAATCTTCGCTATTTCCCGAAAAATGAGATCGATGTCGGTCATCTTGTAATCCGGTTTCGTCGCTTTAACAAGCGAGCCGGAAAGATAGACAATTCGGTTTGTGCAGGAAATTGTTATAAGTTCCAGATTGGCCCTATGTCGGGTCAGGACGTTGCGAACCAGATGATTCATCTCGTAGCGCGAGGGAACGTGCCCACCAGTGTTTTGCATATATGCCTTTCTCCATGAAAGAGCACAAGTCATGTTCAAGTATGTGCGCCTTAAATGGGCAAACTCTTTTTCCGGCCGCGAGTGTAATATTAAAAAGCGATTACCTTTTCATAAAAAGAAAGGGAAATGCCGAATATAGATATATTTTATCATGTTTATTTTTTCTTGCAACAGGTTTAACAGATCAGGCACTTCTTCTGGAATTCTCGTTTCCTAAAATATTATTTTTATGGTAGATTACAAACGATAATAATTATAGCTCCATATTATGGCATTTGCGGTGTCAGCAGGGAAACATATAAACATTGTTGGACAGATAGCGTATGTATGTTGTCAAGAGGCTTTGGAAAGATTGGGTCTATAGAGCAAATTTAAACGGAGGTTATATGAATGACGATAGTCTCGGCGCGGCTTTTATCAAGGGAATACTTGTGTGTATTGGCCTGGCATTGCTTGGTTATTTTATAGCAGGGGGCATTGTAAAGCTAAAGGCTTTAGAAAGAATCGTTACGGTAAAGGGATTATCCGAGCGTGAAGTCCAGTCCAATGTTGCAATCTGGCCTATTAAATTCAGTGTAGCCGATAATGATCTGAATAAGATCTTTCTTACCATCCAGCAAAAAAACTCGATCATCTTAGAATTTCTAAATAAACATGGATTTCAGGATAAAGATATTTCCATCTCTGCCCCTGCAATACTGGATCAACAGTCTGATAAAGCCAAATTCCGTTATTCGGGCATATCTACAATTAATGTCTGCAGTGAAAATGTCGACCTGGTAAGAAAAACAATGGCATCATTTGTGGAATTGGGCAAACAGGGCATCGCGATTTCAGGGGGAGATTATCAGTCTAAGCCGGTCTTTATATTTAAAAAATTGAATGAACTCAAACCGGCAATGATTGAGGAAGCGACAAAAAATGCCAGAGCAGTGGCAGAAAAGTTTGCCCGGGATTCAAACAGTAAGCTGGGGAAAATCAAAAGCGCTTCGCAAGGTGAATTTTCTATTGAAGATCGTGATGGCAATACCCCGTACATAAAGCAGGTAAGAGTTGTCTCAACCGTGGAATATTATTTGTCGGATTGACAATAATTATTTGCGCCCGACAATGCCTGTGCATGTTATTGCGCCTTTCTTCTGAAAAAAGCTCATTTTGGTAATGTTATCGTTGGATAGGTAGTCCGGGTCTTCAGAGACGCCCCGGGATAAGTGAACCTGAGGGTTCGCACTACAATTTTCATCATCTTTTTTTGTGACAACATTCTGTCATGTATGTTTCAGTCGCTGTTTGTTTAATCATGAGCAGGCCAGTGATGAGCAAAACAAAAACCCCTCGTGAAATGCATTGTTTCTTGCGAGGGGTTAAACCGGGAACCGCCTATGCCGTCTTGCCTTTTAAAAAGACTCAATACGTGCATTGAAGTATCCCGAGTATCTTAACATTACTCTCAACTTTAATTCAAGCAACCAGTATGCCACATACAACAATCATATTCGCTTCGTAGTTAAAAATTAGTTTGGCTTGTAAAATCAATGATAAGCATTTGTTGAATATCTGCTAAACAACGGATATGAGCAACGCTGCCGATTAGAATAATGGGGATTTTGACCAAACTACTGTTAATTTCGCCACCAATGATTCATTATTCCCCATCATCATAAAATTAATATTTATAAGGATTAAAAAATTTATTTCTATCTTCTGGATTAATTACATTTTATAACAAATCCAACCGGGAGGCCGTTTTCGAAATTGCCTTTAAACTCTTTGTAGTTGCTGCAGGTGTAAGTCCCTTTGCCCTGGAAATTGCCATCAGCAAAGCCCCCTTTGTATCTCTCGCCATTAGCATAGTAGTAAGTGCCTTTGCCGCTGAAATTGTCATGAACAAAGTCCCCTTCATATTTATCGCCATTGGCAAAGGATAGCGTCCCTATGCCATGGAAATCGCTATTAACAAAGCTCCCTTCGTATTTATCGCCATTGGCAAAGGTATAAGTCCCGTTGCCGGTACTTTTGTTATCTTTAAAGTCCCCTGCATACTTATTGCCATTGGCAAAGGATAGCGTCCCTATGCCGGCACATTTGCCTTTCTTCAATATTCCTTCATAACGCTGGGTTTCTTTGTCGTTTAGAGACCAAATCGCAGTTCCGTAGCCGGAAGCGTATCCCTTCACACACTCTCCTGACCATGATACGGTCTCTCCTTTTGCAGGGACTTCATTCCATATTTTACAATTTGGTTTATCGGTATCAATCGATTCTGCCTCTACCGCTGCCGCGTTAACTCCCAGGGGAACCAGCAAAAGACATATAATAACTATTGAAAATAAAGATTTCATAACTCCTCCGGCGCATAGATATTTTATTTAGTCGTTAGATTTAGAAAAACATACTATTTTGATAATAAATGTCAAGATTATAATAGCTTTTAGGTTTGTGTTGTCGTTTGCCTCACTTAAACTTATCCGCAAACGAGGTGAGACAGTAAAAATTGCAATTGCGCTAAAGTTTACGCCGAAAAAGCCTTTAAGCGGTTCCGGCTCCGACGAGCTTGGCGGATGCCCATTCTCGCCGGAACCACTTTGAAATGAAACATGATAAAAATGTTTTAATGATTATAAAAACATTCAATAAGACTTATTATATAAAATTTATTTTTTTAAAGTGTCACAAGCAATTTTAATTTCAGAGATTCTATCAGCGTATCGCCCATTCTGATTAAGTGATTTAAGTATTTTAAGTAGCCTTTCAATTTCCTCATCGAGTCCAATTTCTTTTTTATAAGCTTCACTATTAATATTTGGAAGACAACCTTCATTAAGAGATTTAATTGCTCGTTGCCCATTATACTCATCATCGCTTAATAAAGATAAGCCGGCTGCCTTAGCAAAGTATCTTGCAGCAGATGGGAATTTATTTTTTTCATAATCGCTCTTTCCTTGAACATATATTACACCTGCAGTAAGAAAATTAGTATTTTTCTTAATTTTCTTATCTATTATTTCGATATCTTTTTTTAATTGAACATCAATTTTATTCTTCTCATTTTCAAATAAATTTTCGATATCTTTTTTTAAATCCATCTTTATTTTTTCAGTTTCATTTAATAACTTCTTAAGAAGAGACTTTTGTTCTGATTTAAACATTCGAGTTTGAATAATTTGTGATAGTAATGGAAGAATAATTCCGAAAATGCCAATTATTGCAAGTGTTAATGTAATTAATTGAGAGAAAGAATCAGAATAAAACTTATTA
>JBEKUA010000062.1:0-6081 GCA_049515495.1 Smithella sp.
TGGGAGGCGGAAGGAACATTTATCGTAAATGCTTTACGTTCCACAATATTGCCGTGAGTATAGGTAGCTGCTCTTAGCGATACGGCGGCGCACGGAGGTATGGAACTGCATACACCTCCCCAGGCTATAGTCGCAATATTGGGTTTTCCGCTTTTGTCGTATGTCCCTATTAACCACACAGGTGTCGGATAAATCAGAGTTTTGGCATCAAAAGACTTTTTCATAAATTTCCCCCGTATATTTTTTTGATGAATAATTGCGCTCATTGTATTTAATTTTAAAAATAAATTCAAATTGTTGAAAAATTAATTTCTAAACTAATTTATAGTATGATAAGTAAAAAACAAAGTCAGCATTGGATTCATACCGGATGCTGTTAATTTCTTGATTAGATAAGGAGAATGTCTTTATGGCTACTATTATGCCGGAATCGGAACACGTACAAAAAGCGATCAAGTGGATATCAACCAATTTAGAAGAAAAAGACGCCGAACCTTTAAAAAAGCTTATAGAAAAAGCGATTCTAAAATTTGACTTATCACCTAAAGACTCAGATTTCTTAATGAATTTCTTTGCCAATAGGTAAAGACAGGCAAATTTTTTAAAAACCCGATTAAGCTCAAGCAGCCTGGGGCCCATGCTAAAAAGACTGCTTGAGCTTATCAGTTAATTGCCGGATAATCCTTTTTCTTTCATCATCAAATTTCTAATTTCGGTAAGCAGTTCCTGATCTTTAGTCAGCGGTGGCGGCGCTGTTTCTTTCTCCTGCTTATTCTTCATGATCATTCCGATAAATTTGACAATGAAGATATATAAGGCCAAAGCAACTATCAGAAAGTTGACGATTTCTCCAAGAAACAACCCGTAAGGAACATCCTTGCCGTTAATCACCCATTTCCAGGTCAGATAACTCTGATTGCCGGGCATGATAACGCTGATAAAAGGCATAATAATATGTTTGACCAGAGAATCAATGATCTTGCCGAATGCCGCCCCGATAATAACACCGATAGCAAGATCGACAACATTGCCTTTAAACGCAAAATTCTTAAATTCTTCCAACATTGCCGATACTTTTTTCTGCGCATTCATATCAACTCCTTTTAAAATTATTTTTACTCAACATTAGACATCTCTTCATAAATTGCCAGTTCGATAACATCAAAAAAAGTGTCATACTGTTGTTTCTGCAAAAGCCGCCTCATTTCCCATCCTGTTTTTGTTTTCTTTTCAGAGGTCACTGCAAGGATCACCTCGCATTCCTTCCAGTTAAGGCGTTTGACGTGAGCGCTTGCCTTTGTGCGCCAATTGCCCGACTCCCAATAATCCGAATCAACCCGCAGATTCGTCTGATCTATCCTGATATGAGTACCGATATTTTTTTCTTTAAAGACATGGGCAATGGCCTTGAGAATTACTGTTTCTTTCGCTTCATAGACGCGGCTGGATTCATCCGGTTTTAATATTACGACCTCGCCCATGTCATGGACACAGGAGATAAGATTAATGATGAGAATCACAGAAAATAATAAAAGAAATTTTTTATTAATCATGCAACCTGCCCTGTGGAGGGTAACAAATTTCAGCGGCCGTTTGCGTTTATCCACCAGGATCCTTTTTCTTTAAACCACCATTGGGAAGAATCTGTTTTAATAATTCTTTCGGCAAGTTTTTTCCCATTCTCCGTATTTAATCTCTGCAACGCGAAGTCAATCCATTCTTCCGAATATTTATTCCCTAAATCACCGCATTCTTTTAATTGCAGAATAAGCGCGATCTGATCGGCATCCCTCGCGATTAATGATTCCTTTGTCTCTTTACGGTTAAATTCGTCAATTGCCGCTTTAATATCATCACCGAAAAAAAGGCTCTCGGTCAATTCCGACACTGCTTTCTCTTCATCGACATTAACATATTTTTTATTAACATAATTCATATCACCGGTGCGCGCCTCCGGCAAATCGTGAAGAAAACACATTTTTAAAACGCGAAATTCATCAAGAGAATCATCCATTTTACAAAGAGTGTAACCGACAAATACCGTGCGCAAAACGTGTTCTGCTACCGATTCTTTGCCGCTTCCCAGAAACTGATAACCGCTACGCGGCGTTCTGCTGAGCATTCCCACCTCAAACAGAAAATTAGCAAGACTATCCATCTTATTCCTTTTTCAATGTTTTGATTCGATTAGCCATCATTTCAGAAATCTTTGTGATTTGCAATTGCATTGAAGCAACGCCGTCAGGCCGCATACCGATAACCTTATCCAGTTGCGCCTTCCAGTGTTCCAGCAGCGTAATTTCGTTTTCTTTCAGTTTTTTCTCGAAACGTTCCTGATATTCTTTTATAAACAAGTCAGTTGCATTCATTCTAACCACCTTAAATCTTATTTTTTTCCGGATTTTGAGGCATTATATCATTGAAGGTTTATCTTGCAACAACGATTTTAAAAATCATAGTTTGACACTGCACGTCAAATGCTATAAACAAAAGCAAAAAAAACGATTGGATTTAAATAAATACATATGCCATCTCAACCCAAACATGAAGATATAGCCGGCGGACAAGCGATCATTGAAGGCGTAATGATGCGTCATGACAATAAAATAGCTGCAGCGGTAAGAAGGCCTGACAAGGAAATTGTTTTTCAGGAGCGCGAATTTATTCCGCTGACCAAACGTTATAAAATACTCGGATGGATGTTTGTCCGGGGAACAATAAATTTATTTGAGATGATGATAGTGGGCTTTCAATGCCTGATGTTTTCAGCTGATGTCGCCATGTCGGAAGAAGAAAGAAAACCAAAAAGCTGGGAAATGTATCTTTCTTTTTTTATAAGTTTTTCCGTCGCTATTTTTTTCTTTGTTGTCGTACCGGCGTTTTTCTTTACCAAAATGAAATATTATATAGATAATCTTATTCTTTTAAACATTTTAGAAGGATGTGTTCGCTTGGGAATGTTCCTTTGTTTTCTGTCCGCCACGCTCCTTATGACGGATATGAAGCGTGTTTATATGTATCACGGCGCCGAACATAAAACCGTGTTCGCCTGGGAAGACGGGCAGGAACTGACTGTAGAGAATGTTAAAAAATATTCAACCCGTCATCCCCGCTGCGGAACAAGCTTTATTCTTTTTGTGATGATTATTTCCATACTGGTGTTTTCTTTATTGGGACGCCCGGATTTTCTGCACAGAGTAATCTACAAAATTTTGCTTCTCCCCGTTGTCGCGGGTATTTCTTATGAAGCCATCCGTTTTACCGGTAAATACAGTCATTCAAAACTTATACAAATGTTGAGTTGGCCGGGATTAATGCTGCAAAAAATTACAACCAGAGAACCGTCTGATGATCAAATCGAAGTGGCCATTGCCGCGATGAAAAAAGTGATTTAGTCTAAATTCCTTTCAATAAATTAATTTACAAAACTTCACATCGGAATTTTTATCTGTTTTTCCGGCATAGAAACCTGAAATTTTCTTTAAGCGCAATATATTTAAGGATTTGACATTTCTTTCTAATTGAAGTAATAATTAAACATATTGAGATTTGTGAGTCTCTTAAACAAGGGGAAGAAGCTAATGATTAAGCGGTACGTTTTTGGGTTAGTTTTGGTTTTCTTTTCATTCGCCTTTATTTACCTATTATCAACGGCATCAACGGCGGCAGCAGCTAAAGAAGATACGGCTCAACTAACGCTCAAAAAAACAGCTATACCTTCCAAGAAATTATATACCTACAAGGTAAAAAAAGGAGATGTTCTTTCGAATATCATTAAAAGTATTCCCGGTGTTACCGAAGAAGATGTCTCTAAATATTCTGAGCTTATCAAAGAACTAAACCCCAATATATCCGATCTCGACAATCTCGAAGCCGGACAATCGTTGATTCTACCGGGAAAACCACTCACGGAAACAGAAAATAATGAAACAGATATCAAAACCGCCGTTACTCATCATATTGCTTCAATCGGACGTAAATATTATTTAATAAAAAGAGGTGATACTTTAGTTAAGATCATTCGCCGCGAATTAAAAAATGAAACGAATATCGAAAAAATCCTGAAAGTTATTAAGTCAATAAATCCAGGCATTAAAAACGTCAACAGAATTTACGCAGGCGCGGTTATAAGATTGCCGGGAAAAACTCTCTTTGTTAAAATTCCTGAGGAAATCAGGCCGGCAGCGCCGGAAGTGGCAACACTTTCAAAAAAATCAAATCAACCGGAGAAGATCATCGAAATAAAAGAAAAGAAAGTTATTTCGCCTGAAGCTCGCCTGGCTGTACTGAAACAAGTCATTACCCAGATGAACGGATCAATTACTACAACCGGCAATTACTATCTTCCAATACACAAAGCAGGTCAGATCACTATTGATTGTTCTATAATTCCGCTGATTGAATTCGATGATAACACGATTGTATTTGTCGATTTGGAAAATCATGTCAATAATTATTTAAGAAGGATGATCAGTGACAATTGGGCGAACTACTTTCTGGTCAAAGTTGACAAAAATGATGACGTCATCACTATCTTAAGGAAGATTATTAATACAACAAGAAATTATCGCATGTCAAAAAGCGAAAAGCCTTTGGTGATAGGCGCTGTGCCGCCGGTTGAAGTAATTGTAGACTGGGTAATTGAAAGATCTCTTCCCCATCGGCAGCCTCGAGCGATACAGGGATTACGCTTGATTGATGAAAATAATTTACTTTTACCCGCGTCGATCAAAAATTATTGTCAAAAAAATGGATTAACTATCACTGAAATTTCCGATGAGACGGGTATTACAGGAAAACCGGAAGAAGCATATTCTTTGCCTCCAATGCCTGTTTTCCCCGTAACATCAGCTAAAGATTTTTCTTACGCGCTGCTTACCTATTTAGGATTGAATGCCGAAAAGGATGTTGATATTCAACTATTTGACACCGTGAAAGACGGCTTTAATTTGTCAATAAAAGCCGATGTGCTGGTAAAAAATGAAGATAAAAAATATATTATATATTCGCATGCTCTTTCTCACCAATTTACTAACGCGCTAAAACGAGCCGGTAATGAACTTATTTTCGTTAAAGATAGCAATTCTCCCAAAAATAATATGGAAAATATTTTGCACGGCATGAATATTCCTTTCACTTCTGATAATTTCACATTTTCCGGACTCAGTAAAAGTCAGGCACCTTATACTTTGAAATTTAGCGGCACTAAAATTAAAACTAATCAGGATTTGTATGTTGTAGATTTCGACATTGATCAGGAATTACGCGGTTTACTGCAGGAAGTATGGTCTGTTAATATAGCCAGATATTGATATTTTGTAAAGTTACTTAAAAAATACGCAAAAGAAGCTGCGGAGCCTTCTCAAAAATATTATCCTCAGGTTCAGGTCTTTTCTTTTATCAGTGCCGGTTATGTGTAAATAATTGAAGCTCTCCCAAGGCAAGCCACGGAGAATCTTCGATTCTGAAGGGAAATTATAATTATATATTCGCTTGCATACCTCGTAGCAAGCGAAGGTGTTTGTTCGCTTACGAATTCTATTTCATAAATTATAGGATACTTTTATGGTTAAAGCCATTGCCCTCTTCTCAGGGGGATTAGACAGCATGCTGGCGGCCAAGGTAGTCAGTATGCTAAATATTGACGTTGTCTGCCTGACATTCACAACGCCGTTTTTTAACGCTCAAAAAGCCCGGGCAGCTGCAAGGCAGATAAATCTGCCTCTTGTTGTTCTGGATATTACTGCCGAGCATATGAAGATGCTTAAATCTCCCCGCTACGGCTATGGTAAAAATATGAATCCGTGTATTGATTGCCACACGTTAATGCTGCAAATTGCCGGCATAAAGATGGAAGAAACCGGAAGCGACTTCATTATTACCGGAGAAGTTCTCGGCCAGCGTCCCATGTCTCAAAACAAACAATCTCTTTATATTGTCGCTAAAAATTCCGGCTACCGCGATTATATTCTAAGGCCTTTAAGCGCTTTGTTGCTTGATCCGACAAAAGCGGACAGAGAAAATTTGATTGACCGCTCCCAATTGCTTTCTATTGAGGGACGCGGCCGCAAACGTCAAATA
>JBEKUA010000063.1:0-8899 GCA_049515495.1 Smithella sp.
TCATGGACATTAAGTTGCTGGACCACATCATTATTGGTGATGATACTTTTTACAGTTTTGCCGAAGAGGGCATTATGGGATAGTATTACCAGTAGGCTGCAGGTGTTTTACCTGGCAGCAAATTTGTATTCTTCAGAAGTGATAAAAATATGGGAAGGAAATACCGATGGAAACGATGATAGCTTACTGCGGAATCATTTGTTCAAAATGTCCGGTTTATCTCGCCACACAGGCCGATGATGATAATGCCAGGGAAGATGTTGCAAAACTCTGGTCAAAACAGTACGGTATAGACATGAAGCCCCAGGATGCCAATTGCTGATGGATGTCTCCCGACAAACGGGCGGCTCATTGGTCATTGCCGCGTCTGCGGCATCAGAGCCTGCGGCATGGATAGAAAAGTGAGTACCTGTGCCGCGTGCGCGGATTACGCCTGCGATCAATTAAAAGCTTTCCATTCCATTGCTCCGCACGCAGGTAGAATGCTGGAAAAACTGCGTCTGAAACCTCGGGCATGAGAAAGAAGCCTGTAAAAAATCTTAAGATTTCTCAATCGCCTCCGGCTGGTTTGGATTGACGCGCAGAGGCGGCGTTAAAAGAAGTTGCAATAAATATGGATTTGAGCTTATCAATGAAAAAGGATTTCTCCCTGCGGCCGGAACGAAAGTAAAATTATAATAAATGCGAACCTGGATTGATCAGTGTTAGTCGTTTGAATGATAGCAGGCATCTATGAAATGGACAGGCGAAAAAGTTGGCCTCGCCCTGGGCGGCGGCGGTGTCCGTGGCTTTTCCCATATTGGTGTCCTCCATGTTCTGGAAGAGGAAGGTATTGATATTGACCTGATTGTGGGAACAAGCGCCGGAGCGTTGATAGGCGGCGCTTACGCAAGCGGCCAATCGCCCCGGGAAATTCAGGATAAAATTGAAGCCTATCTGCGAAGTCCAGAATTTAACACTTCAACAATCAAGTCAATCGGCATGGCGTTTTCGCAGGAGAACAAAAGTTTCCTTAATAAAGCGAAAACATATGTCATGAATCGCTACTGGTTTGCTCAAGCCTTTTTCAGGCCATCCATACTTCCTTTCAATGATTTTCAATCGTTGATTAATTATTTTATTCCGGAAATTGATATTCGTGAAACAAAAATTCCTTTTCGTGCCGTATCCACTGATCTGATTACCGGTGAAGAAATTGTCTTTTCCGAAGGATCACTTCGTCAGGCTGTGCTGGCGAGTTGCTCGGTTCCGGGAGCTGTAGCTCCTGTGCGTCATGGAGATTGGCTTCTGGCTGACGGCGGCATTACGAGTATCGTTCCCATTCGCGCGACGCGTGAGGCCGGAGCTGGCGTTGTCATTGCTGTGATAGTCGATCGCGCTCCGTCGGCATTTGTCGATATCGAAACAGCTAAAGATGTTTTATACCGGGCGGGAGAAATTACAGCCAATGCGCTCGAAGCTTCTGAACTCAGGGAAGCGGACGTTATTATCCACCCTGTGGTTGGAGATCTCCACTGGATGGATTTTAGCCGGGCCGGTGATTTGGTCAAAATGGGGGAGGCGGCCGCCCATGAGTCTCTCGGAAAAATAAGTTCTTCTCTTCCGCTTTACCGGCGCATCGCCCGCTTTGCCGGACAATTTATTAAAAGAGGGAAAAAAGGAATGTAATGCCGCCTGTCTTTTGCCTGGCGCCGATCCTGCCGCATGTTTGTTTTTCTTCGTTGCGCCTTATAGGCGAATCTTGGTCGGATTTGCAGTGAAATGAAAAGGCATCTGTTGCCGATTTAATGCATATTTTGTAAAAAACCGTTTGATTCAAATGAGTTATTACCGTTGATTTGTTTTATTCCGGGACATAGTTTTGCCGGATTTTAATATTATTCCGTCAATAATAAAAGTCCTTGATTTCTGTTTGAGATTGAGATAGAAGCCACCACTACTAATTTAAGACTCCTTGCCTGCGAATATCACGGGCTTTAGAGCCGAAAGGAGAACATTTTGCAAAGATACGAAGTTGTAGCTATCGTTATCGCTAATTTAAATGATGACGACATTACCGCGTTAATAGACCGCAGCCAGACAATTATTACCGACCGCAAAGGTGTTGTTGCCAAAATAGAAAGATGGGGTAAAAGACATCTTGCCTATGAAATCAAAAAGCAAAAAGACGGGTATTATTTTCTTATAGATTTTGCCGGTGATGGCGCTATTGTCGCGGAAATTGAAAGAACTTATAAAATTGACGATCGCATCCTTAAATTCATGACAGTAAAAAAGGAGGGAGCGTCCACGCAAGAAGGTATTGAGCAGGAAGCCGCGGAGGCGGAGGCAAAGCGCACCCAGGCGCGTGTGGAAATTGAATCCGCCGGCTCTGAAGGAAAGACGATTACTCAGGCAGGATCCGGCGACGCAAAGCCTGCCATTTCTGCACCTAAGAAAATTTATAATAAAGAAGAAATCTCAACGAAAGGGGAATAAACAATGGAAGCACAAAACGGAGACAGGCCAAATCGGTATCCCCAGAAAAAGTTTTTTCATAGAAAGAAATTTTGCCGTTTTTGCACGGATTCCAATATAAAAATTGATTATAAAAACAGTGCGATTCTCAATAATTTTGTGACCGAACGCGGCAAGATTATGCCGCGCAGGATAACAGGCAATTGCGCTTCTCACCAGAGGGAATTGGCCGTAGCAATAAAACGCGCCCGGATGATCGCGATTATGCCTTTTATCACCGCTGACGGGAAATAAAGTATATAAACCGGTTTATCCGTTTCTTTCCACGAATTAAAAGCCGGTTAATTTTACTAGTTTTCCCAAAACGGTTATTTTATACAATTTACATTGGTTCAAAATTAGTCTTTAAGGGATTGCAATCAGTCAAATGTGGTTGTATAAAGGTATCAGGCTTTGAGCAGGTTATCGTCTTTGAAAAAATTCAGCATGCCATTTCCCAACAATCCTTTTCTAAAACTCCTGCTGGTTATTTCTTGTTTTATTTTCGCAACATTTTTTATTCCGGTAATCGGGTCACTTTTTCTTCTTGTTCTGCCCATGATTTTATTTTTTAACGGCATTGTTAATGGCACAAATAAAACCGCCGCGGTATTCTTAATCTCTTTTTCACTGCTTTTATTTCCGGCAATGTTTTTAGGTCTGAATGTGCCCGTTATCGCCGTTTTTACAATGGGTGTGGCCGGACTATTTATGACACAATGTGCTATTCAAAATGTTTCCGTTGAAAAAACAATTGTTTATCCGGCCATTTTTATTGTTGCCGTGATTTGTTTCTATTTCATTTACGATGGATTTGTTCTTTCTGCCGATCCATGGCTGCTTGTAAAAAAGTATATCGCCGCGACAATTGCAGAAAATGTGAAACTCTACAGCCAGTTTCCTTTAAAAGCGGAAGATATTAACTTTATGAAAGATAATGAAAATAACATTGTAAGCGGCATTACTCAAATATTCCCGTCAATCGTTGTCATATCGGCAACAATGATCATTTGGATAAATTTTCTTCTGGGGAAAAATTATTTGGGTAGGGCCGGAATAATCTTTCCGAAGTTTACGGCGCTTACCCGTTGGAAGGCTCCTGATTTAATGATCTGGATTTTTATTGCCTCCGGCGCGCTCTTCTTCGTACCGAATAAAGACGTAAATTTCTTCAGTAATAATGTATTTCTTGTTACGTGTTTTATATATTTGCTGCAAGGCCTTGCTATTGTTAGCTTCTTTTTTCAGAGCAAAAAAGTCCCCCTTTTTTTTCGATATCTTTTCTATTTTTTAATTGCAGTCCAACAAATTCTTATGATACCTTTAGCAGCAGTCGGGTTATTTGATATTTGGATTGATTTCAGGAAGTTTTTTCAAAAAGATCAGACTACAGATTAATTTTTTCATCACTTTTATTACAAACGGAGGATTTTCATGAAAGTAATTCTGAAGCAGAACGTGCCTTCTTTGGGTAAGGCCGGAGATTTAGTTAAAGCTAATGACGGGTACGCCCGCAATTTTTTGATTCCGAAAGGATTGGCTGCTGAAGCTGACGAGAAAAACATAAAAGTTTTTGAACATGAAAAAAGAAATATTCTGCGCAAGGCGGAAAAAGAGCACAGGTCCGCTCGGGAACTGGCGGATGTTTTGTCTAAAGTAACTATTACAATGGTCCGTAAAGTCGGCGATCAGGATAAGCTTTTCGGTTCCGTGTCGGTCAAGGACATAGAAACGGCGCTTAAAGAAAAAGGCTATGACATTAATAGAAAAATGATTGTGCATGAACATGGCGAACATATAAAATCGTTAGGCGAATTTAAAATTAAAATCAAGTTGACACATGAAGTGGAAACGGAAATCAATTTAAAGGTTGTCGGCGAATAATAATGAGCATGGATCCGTCAATACATAAGCTTCCACCGCAGAATATCGAAGCTGAACAATCGATACTGGGCAGTATCCTGCTGGAAAATAACGCTATTAACAGCGTGCTCGAAATTCTATCTCCCGG
Source organism: Smithella sp. (assembly GCA_049515495.1). Classification (GTDB taxonomy): domain Bacteria; phylum Desulfobacterota; class Syntrophia; order Syntrophales; family Smithellaceae; genus Smithella. The sequence goes on from JBEKUA010000063.1 coordinate 4,508, forward strand.
TGATTTTTACAGTGAAGCTCACCGGAAGATTTTTAGCATCATCATCGAGCTTTCCGAAAGAAACGAGCCGGTTGATCTTATTACTTTAAGCAATGCCCTCAAAGGCAAAAATATGCTGGATTCGGTCGGCGGACAGTTATATATTTCTTCTTTGGTGGATAATGTCCCCTCTGCCGCCAACGTTGCTAACTATGCCAAGATTGTAAAGGAAAAAGCGATTCTCCGCGGACTAATCACTTCGGCAACCGAAATTATAGGCAGTTGCTATGAAACGGGTTCCGATGTTGATGATATTTTGGATAAAGCCGAGCATAGCATTTTTGAAATTTCCGAGAATAAAGTGCGTCCGGCCTTTTCCCCAATAAGGGAGATTGTCAAAGACAGTTTCCGGTCAATTGAAGATCTCTATGCCCGCAAAGAGCTGATTACCGGAGTGCCGACGGGTTTTGAAAAAATTGATGATTTAACTTCCGGCCTGCAGAAATCCGAACTGATCATTATTGCCGGCCGTCCCAGCATGGGTAAAACGGCTTTTGCCCTGAACATCGCCCTGCATGCGGCAATGGAGGGTCAGATCCCTGTCGCTGTTTTTTCTCTGGAAATGTCCAAGCAACAGCTTGCTTTTCGTCTGCTGGCCTCCGAAGCCAGGGTGGACTCGCAGCGTTTAAGAAAAGGTTTTCTGGGCGAAACCGACTGGCCGAAACTGACGACCGCTGCCGGCCGTCTTTCCGACGCGCCTCTTTTCATTGATGATACTGCCGCTATTACTGTTTTGGAAATGAAGGCCAAGTCACGCAGACTCAAAGCCGACACAGGACTCGGATTGGTTGTTGTAGACTACATTCAACTGATGCGTTCAGGAAATAATCGCGATTCCCGCGAACAGGAAATATCGGAAATAAGCCGTTCCTTGAAGGCTCTGGCTAAAGAACTCAATGTGCCGGTTGTCGCCCTCTCACAGCTCAACCGCCAAGTGGAAACCCGTACTAACCGACGCCCGCAAATGGCTGATTTGAGGGAATCGGGCGCTATCGAACAGGACGCCGACGTCATTGCTTTTATTTATCGTGACGAAGTTTATAACAAATCGGAAGAAAATTCGGAAAAAGGCATCGCGGAAATTATTATCGCGAAACAAAGAAACGGTCCTATCGACACAGTTAAACTTGCTTTCGTGGATAAATATACGAGTTTCCAGAATCTGTCCCGTGTGGAGACGCAGGAAGGCTAGCATAAGATATCAAGCCGCCTCTTTCTAATAATTTCCGGATTTTTCTAGTCTCGCTGGGGAATGACACCCAAGATTTATCATTGACAGCGTGGGCTGTTCAAAAATGTTCAGATGCAAGGCGCGCAAAAACCGAACCGCGAGGCGTATATGGAAATACGTTGAGCGGTGCGGTTTGCAGCGTAACACAGTAGATGAGCGTTTTTCAACAGCCCCAAAGATCAGATTAACACTTCGACTTTATGTTCCCTCCCATCATCAACCAGTGGAATCATTTTTTCTATTTGTTCTTCTCCATCGATGGTTACTTCCATTTCGATTTTTCTTTCGTCTGCGCGTGAGACGGCAATGTGATAGATTGTTTTTCCATACTGGTAACGGAGTTCAAATCCATTCCAGTCCGCAGGCAGACACGGCATAAATCTCAGTTTATTTCCCTCTCGCTTCAGTCCCAGAAGAGATTCCACGATCAATCGGTACATCCAGCCCGCAGAGCCGGTGTACCATGTCCATCCACCGCGGCCGGCATGCGGCACAAGCGCGTATATATCGGCCGCGACAACATACGGCTCAACTTTATAAGTTTTCATCGCCTCGGAAGAACCCGTATGGTTTATCGGGTTGATCATAGTCATAATTTCCCATGCGCGCCGATTATCTCGCAGCGCCGCAAACGCCATCGCCGCCCAGATGGCTCCGTGGGTATATTGTCCGCCGTTCTCTCTTACGCCGGGAACGTATCCCTTGATATAACCGGGATTCAAGCCGGACTTGTCGAATGGCGGGTCCAGAAGCTGGACGATTCCGATATCGCTGCGAATAAGGTATTTACTCAACGCTTGCATGCCCATGCGGCAATGATTGTCGTCTGCCGCTCCGGATAAAACTGCCCAGCTCTGAACAATAGCATCAATACGGCATTCCTGATTTTTAGCAGAGCCGAGTGCTGTGCCGTTATCGAAGTAGGCGCGACGGTACCATGAGCCGTCCCACCCGTGCTGCTCGATATTCAGACGTAATTGTGACGCTTCTTTCTGACAACGTTCGCCAAAAGATGTATCTCCACGCAGTGAGGCGATTTTCGCGAATTGTGTGAGGACCTCATAAAGGAAAAATCCCAGCCAGACGCTTTCACCCTTTCCTTTAATACCGACCATGTTCATGCTGTCGTTCCAGTCCCCTGAGCCCATAAGCGGAAGTCCGTGCTCGCCGAAACGGAGACCTCTGTTGATAGATCTAACGCAGTGTTCGTATAAACTGGCCGTTTCGGAAGATCGGGCTGGCAGATCGTAATATGAATCCTCTTCCATGTTTACCGGACGGCCGTTAATAAAGGGAATAGATTCATCCAGTATTTTGTTATCACCGGTTGCTGATATGTAGTAACAGGCTGTCAGCGGCAGCCAGAGATAATCGTCGGAACATTTTGTGCGTACACCGCGGCCAAGAGGAGGATGCCACCAATGCTGAACATCCCCAACCTCGAATTGGTGTGATGCGCAAAGAATCAGTTGCTCGCGGGCAAAGCCAGGTCCGGCATGAATAAGCGCCATTACATCCTGTAACTGATCGCGGAAGCCGAAGGCGCCGCCCGACTGATAATATCCGGTTCGAGCCCAGATCCGGCAGGCCAGTGTCTGGTATAAAAGCCATCCGTTTGCCAGTATATTGAGAGACGGGTCAGGAGTTTTGATCTGCACGGCATTTAGCGTTTTATCCCAGTATCTCTGAACCGCTTTGAGGGCATCTTCAGCTGCTATTGAATCGTTGAATATCTGGACGAGTCTCCGGGCTTCATTTAAGTTTTGTCCCACTCCCAGAGTGAAGACGATTTTTTTTTCTTCTCCATCAACCAGATCAAAGGGAACCTGGATCGCGGCGCAGGGATCCATTCCTGTGCCGACTTTGCCGGAAAGATGCAAACGCTTCATCACAGCCGGATCTTTGAGCGCTCCATTCCGTCCAAGAAATTCCGTGCGATTGCCGCTGCAGGTCCGCATCAGAGCGTCGGTATTGAAGAAGGCAATCCGGTTGGGAAATTCTGTGTTGTAAGAGTTACGCGCAAAAATAGCGCCGCTCTGAAGATCAATGTCTGTGACTACATGCATGGCGGTTTTTGCCTGGAGGTCGCCCAGAACCCATTCAGCATATCCCGTGACGGAAAGACGGCGCGATTGTCCCGTTTTATTTTTTATTTTCAGCACTATAAACTTAACAGCCGCATCCAGAGCCACGTAAACCCAAACTTCTGAATAGATGCCACGCTCTTCATGCTCAAAGACGCTGTAGCCAAAGCCGTGCCTGGTTACGTAAGGCGTAGCTCCCCGTCTGGGCAACGGCATAGGAGACCAGAAGTGGCCGCGCTCATCATCGCGGATGTAAAAGGCTTCTCCACTCTTATCGCTTACCGGATCGTTGTGCCATGGCGTAAGACGAAATTCATGGGCATTTTCCGCCCATGTGTAAGCCATGCCGCTTTCGGAAATTACTGTGCCGAACATATGATTTGCCAGTACATTTGACCATGGCGCCGGCGTTATCTGAGTCTGGGAAGTCGAAATAACATACTCGCGTCCATCGGGGGTGAACCCTCCCAGACCATTAAAGAACAGCAGGTCGTGACGCGGTACAGCGGCTGTTGGCGTAAGCGCCGGGCGGTGGGTGCGGCTGGGTATCAGGCGGGGAACAGCTACTTTTAAGCCGACGCGCTGTTTGGCCTGATTGGCCAGTTTTCCCCCGTCGCCGGAGATAATAACATGGGCTACAGTTTGAATCAGGATGCGGTCTTCTTCTGATATCTGATCCGTGGATCTGACAAAAATTCCTCCGGGCTGATCTTTCAGGTCCACGACGATGCCTGATGCAATGAGTCCCATAATCTGATCATGCAGAATCTGCCTGTATCCGGCATGATCTTCGTTCCAGATTACTAGATCCACTGCCAATCCTTTTAATCGCCAGTATACGTGGGCATGAATAAGCTGGCGTACCAGTTCGATATGTGATAATTCGGCAATCTTTAACAGCACAATCGGTAAATCGCCGGATATGGCATAGCCCCAGAGACCTGATTGCCCCCGGCGATTTTCGGTTATGATATTGGAGGCGGCACGCATGGAATCATTGGCATAAATCAGCGAACTGGCAATGTGGCAGTAAAGTTG
>JBEKUA010000064.1:0-6032 GCA_049515495.1 Smithella sp.
GCAACTGGGCGGCCTCTCCGGTCTGCCCGCCCTGGATCCCGCGGAAATACTCTGCGAATCCCTGGGGATCTCCGATCAGAAATAAATTTGCAGCAATAGAATGGCCATTTCTGACGGCGTGATCTAATCACTCACAGCCTTGCATTCATCGTTTCCGGGCTGTTCAAAAATGTTCAGATGCAAGGCGTGCAAAAACCGCACTGCGAGGCGTATATAGATATACGTTGAACGGTGCGGTTTGCAGCACAACGCAGCAGATGAGCGTTTTTCAACAGCCCCTATATTTTGTTGCAGGAGCAATAATCTCAGTTGGCGATAGCTTCCTTAAGTTTCTCGGCCAGAACTTTATCTTCAAAAAGTTTTTCAATGGCATCTCCGAGAACAATACTGGCCTGATCTCCAAGATGCTCTTCAGAAAACCAGAAATATTCATTCAAATGGCTGTCCTCCACCTTGCTTTCATACAATATTTTCCCTTTGGCCATATCCGCAATAACAACGGTTAATTTTATACTTGCCTTATAAGAATTAGAAGGAAACCCCCTCCGGCAAACTATTTCCAGTTCCTCTATATTGCCGCCTATAAGAACTTTGCCATCCCTTTGCGGAATGGTATCTTCCTTCAAATCCCATTGTTCAATTTTATCGGCAACTTTATAACCGGCCTTTCTTAAGTATTGTTTAATGCCATTAGCTATAACTTTAGTTGTCTTGATATTTTTGGGCATTACTAAAATGTTCATGTCGTTTTTTTCTATCACACGCCCGATCACAAGCCGGTCGTCAATCTGCCGCGTATCGGTAAATTCAGCTACTGAAATCACAGCATCGGATGTTTTAACATTCGTTTTTAAATACGCAGGAATAGCCGCGCTATCCGCATCATAGTACATATTAACACTGTAAAGACTTGGTCCGACGCATCCCGAAAAACTAAGAACAGAAAACAGCATCACCCCTATCAATATCCAACGCAATCTTTTTATCTTCATGATCCACTCCTTCTTTATGCCAGGCAAGATTCAGCGAATTTTTTCACGTTCTCATCTTCGCCCATCGCTATTAACCTGTCACCTTCAGCAATAACATAATTGGCCAAAGGATTGAAAATCATTTTCCCTGAATCATTTTTTACAGCGACAATGATCAGCCCATAGCGCTTGCGTATTCCTGAATCTTCCAGCGATTGAGAGATAAACGGTGATCCCTGACATACGGAGATTTCTTCCATGCGCAACTCCAGACTTTGCCGGCTGGTGGTAATTTCAATGAAATCCAGCATGGCCGGGCGCAAAATAGCCATAGCCATTCGAACACCGCCAAGCGTGTAAGGAGACATAACCCGATCCGCTCCCGCACGAAGGAGCCTGTGCTCTGATTCTTCTTCCTCGGAACGGGCCATAATATATATTTGTTGATTGAGTTCCTTTGCCGTTAAAATGACATAAAGATTTTCCGCGTCCGACGGCAGCACGCAAACAACACCTTTAGCCCGTTTGATGCCAGCTTCAATTAAAACTTTATCCTGTGTCGCGTCTCCCTTGCAGTAGACAAAACCCTCGTCCTGAGCCTTTTGGATCACCTCGGGATTGTTATCAATAACCAGGCAAGGTATTTTCCCTGCCATCAGTTCACGGCAAATCAAGAAACCAATGCGGCCGCCGCCGCAAATAATATAATGGTCATGCATTTTTTCGATCATTTTTTCCAATTTACCCCTCCCCAATAAATCGCGCAGACGCGCGTCAATAAATGTTTCCGCCATGAGAACCAGCGAATAGAACATCATCCCCACGCCAAAAATTATTATAAAAACCGTAAACAACTTACCTGTCGTTGTTTCCGGCGCGAAATCTCCATATCCCACTGTGGACAAGGTCGTGATGCAAGTATAAAAAGAGTCCAGGAAACTCCATCCTTCGATATAATGAAAACCGACAGTGCCGATTATAAAAATGGTTAATAGTATTATAAGGGCGAATTTTATCTTGCTGGTAAATACCAAATGTCCTTTTTCTCCTTTATATAGTATTCGGGTATTGAAATAATGGAAATTATTTCTTCCTGATTCATGAATATTATAATATAATAAATTTAATCTGGCAACATGAATAGCGTAATCAAATGATTCACTGACATCTACAATTTTATTTTTTAACAGACAAGGAGGTCAAATGACAGCAGCAACACAACAAGCATTGAACGGGCTAAGGGATCTTTCGATGATCAAATGGTATATAATTCCACTATTGGCTATTGTCTGTTATATTTATACACGCGAAATAAAAGAAGCGCGCCAGACAAAAAACTGGAACGCGATCCTGGCCGGATTAACCATTTTTGGCGTCGATTTCTTCAACGAAACATGGAATGGCTGGGTTATGTATCTAACACAACGTTCCGCTGTCTGGACAACACCGGGCGATACGGCTCTGCGGACATTTGTGGGCTGGAATATCGAAATCATGTTTATGTTTTTAATCATGGGCATTATTTACTACCACACATTATCCGAAAGCACGAAAGAGAAAATACTGGGCATCCCTGAAAAGTGGTTCTGGGCGATAGGTTACAGCGCCTTTTGTGTTTTTGTCGAATGTCTTCTCAACATCGGCGGAGAGCTTGTCTGGGAATACCCCTTCTGGTGTTTATCCTTTAAGGGAGTCTGGCTGATCTTCCTTATCGGCTATTTCCACTTTTTCTGTTTTGCCATTTTAGTAATCAGCCTGAAATCTATGAAGGCAAAATTGACTACTGTGGGAATTATTTACGCCGTGCCGGTCATCATGAATATTCTTGCGTTTGGATTCTGGGGCTGGAGATATTAGTACCGGTTCTAAATTAAAGCGCTATCTTTGTTGGCAGTGTCGTCGGCTTCCTCAACGTATATTTATATACGCCTCGTCGCCTCCTCCTTGCCGCCTCGATATCATCTTTAATTTAGAACCAGTATGATCTCAATATGTAAAACATTTTCACTTTATAAGCTGAGTTGGGAATATTCATCGTACACTTTATTATATTTTTCATGAATCATTTTACGGTCAAATTCCCAGAATTCGGCGAGCATCTTTCCCTGTTCGTCTTTATTGAAGTATTCCTGACAGGGATAAAAGAACCGCTTATCTTCCTTTTCTATGTGTTTTGGATAGAAGTTGCCCAGTTCCCGGGCAATAGAGATTATCTCGGAAATCTTTTCTTCATCGCCCTGTAAATATTTTTCTTTGGCGGCAACGAGCGCTGCGGTGGTCTTTCTACCCCAGACATGTTCATCGAGCAATTCCTGCATGGTTTTCTTCAGTTCCGGCGTAAGATTTTTCTTGGCCAGATCGCGAAACAATATTTCTTCTTCCTTTCCATGATGGGTGCGGTCAGCATAAGTACGGACAAAATCGACAGCCATGTCGATTATAAGAGGATTAACCTTTTTAGTTTTTTCGACCTGATTAATATGACGCATCATTGAAACCAGCATTTTTTCAATTAATCTGTGTTCCCACATTAATGGCCCGATTGGTTTCATAAGCAGTCCTCCTTTAATTGTTATACCGTTGTGCTTTATTTACTTTCTTAATTTATAACATAAATTTAATTCGTCAACATGTACTTATTTTATATTGATAATTGTTGCAACTCGGTTGCATTTTTGATAATAGACGAAAATGCTGACTAATACAGAAAATAGAGATGCCCTGCTTACTTTGCAAAAAGCCGGCATTTCTAAAACATCAAAACGCCTTGCTGTTTTAAATATATTGCTCGAGGCAACAACACCTCTGAGCGCAAATATTATACGTCAATCGTTGAAAACCAAAGCAAGTATTGATAAAGTAACTATTTATCGCATATTGTCTCTTTTCAGACGACGCGGGATTATTCGGGAGATCGCATCAGCAGGCGGAGCCAATTATTTTGAAATGGCTGCTTTAGAAAATCCTATGCATCCTCACTTCAACTGCCGAAATTGCGGCGCATTTATTTGTATGGCGCCACAGCCTTTTATAAAAATGCCGGAGTTAATTTTATCAAAAAGTGATTGCAGCATTGAGCACATCGAAATTAATATATCAGGTCTTTGCTCAGACTGCCGCTATACAACCAAACCTGAATCGCAAAAGCAATATTGCAAGGATGAGAAATGATCATGTATTCAAAAAAGGTGATGCTGATCTTACTGCTTTTTTTAACTTTTCTTTCGTCCTGTCAACCGGCAAAAGAATCGAACAGGGAAGATCAAAAACTAAGAGTCATTGCAACAATTTTCCCAATCTACGACTTTGCACGCAATATTGGCGGGGACAAAATTAAAGTGACTATGCTTTTGCCGCCGGGAACAGATGCTCATCATTACGAATTGAGGCCGGAAGATATAGTTAAAGTCAGCAAAACAGATGTTTTCCTCTTTACCAACTTTGAGATGGAACATTGGGCATACAAAATTATCAATGCCGCCGAGAAGAACACCAATATGCTGGCCATAGAAACCGGAAAAGGAGCGTTCTTATTGCCATTCAATGAAGAGGAAGGGAATCAGGAAGAAAAGGGTTCCCAATTTGATCCGCATATCTGGCTGGATATGGATAACGCCCAAAAAATGGTGGATAATATTACGGAAGCATTTATCAAAAAGGATTCGCGCAACAGCGATTATTATTTGAAAAACGCTCATAATTACAAGCTCAAATTGATGGACATGGATCAGCGATACCGCACAGAATTAAACGGGTGCAAGACAAAAATAATTTTGCATGCCGGGCACTGGGCTTTTGCTTATCTGGCCAGAAGATATAACTTAAAATATATTGCGGCTTATAATGTACTGGCTGACGCGGAACCTTCACCACAAAAGATATTCGCTTTGGTTAAACAAATAAAAAGTGAAAATGTACATTACGTTTATTATGAAAGCATGATTAATCCACGTTTAGCCCAAACAATTGCGAAAGAAACAGGCGCCGGTTTATTGAAACTCAATAATGGACATGATATCAGTAAGGCGGATATGAAAAACGGTGAATCCTTTATTTCGTTAATGGAGAAGAATCTGATTAACTTAAAGAAAGGAATGAAATGTCCGAAAATATAATCAACGTTGATCATCTAACCTTCTGTTATAACGGTATGGAAGTTATCAGTAATATTTCCTTTGCTGTGAACAAAGGCGATTATCTGGGCATTGCCGGACCTAATGGATCCGGAAAGAGCACCCTTATTAAAAATATTCTGGGCATTCTGCAACCCAAAAAGGGAACCATCAATATTTTTGGTCAGCCGCTAACCTCTTTTAATCAATGGAACAAAATCGGTTATTTACCCCAGCGGATAAACGCATTGAATAATCATTTTCCCAGTACCGTCGAAGAGATTGTTCAATTGGGGGTAACAAAAAGAAATCCAATAGCTTTAAAACGAACTCTCGGGCTAATGGGAATCGCGCATCTTTCCACCCGCATGATCGGCGAACTCTCTTACGGTGAACAGCAAAGAATAATGCTGGCGCGCGCTTTAATCAGTCAACCGGACTTGCTCATCTTCGATGAACCAACGACTGCCCTTGATCCCGAAACAAGAGATATTTTCTATTCTCTTACCGGTGAGATGAATCGCAAAAGCGGTACGACTATTGTTCTTGTCACGCATGATACGAGCATCATAGGCCAATACGCCCGCAATCTTCTTTATCTCGACAAGAAATTAATCTTTTTCGGAACCTTCGAAAATTTCTGCGCTTCACCTGATATGGCCGGTTTTTTCGGATTAACCAGTCAACATGTGATTTGTCATCAACATGAAAAAACGGAGAACAATATTTAATGGGACTGGCTGAGATATTTAATTACGAATTTGTTCAACGCGCCTTTGCAGCGGGTATATTAATCGCTATAGTTTCTTCCATACTGGGTGTTTTTCTTGTCCTGCGCCGTTTCTCTCTGATTGGTGACGGGCTTGCTCACATTACCTTCGGTAGTGTTGCCTTCGTCATGTTTCTCGGTGTCAGCCCTCTATATATTACATTGGCCGCCCTGCCTATA
>JBEKUA010000065.1:0-6030 GCA_049515495.1 Smithella sp.
CCAGCATATTATTCTTGCTCATGATGTCGCGGAAGTCCGATACGGTCAGCGCCTTCGCAATTTGTTCGGCGGTATTGAAATGCTCGATCTTCAGGTATGAACCTAAGTTGATATTTATGCCCGGCGCGGGAGGATATATCTTGACGCCTATCATCATAACGCAGGCGGCAATAAAACCTGCGATAGTGAAGACAACGATCATGGCTGTCAATATTTTACCCAGACGCTTCATGTCGGACATTCCGGCGACGGCCGATGAAATGGAGAAAAAAACCAGGGGAATTACGATTGTAAAAAGAAGATTGAGAAATATATCTCCGAGCGGTTTGAGCACAGCGGCATCTTTCTTGAAAACGATTCCAAGAACGGAGCCGATAATGATGGATATAATCAAAATGAATGAGAAGCCGTAGGATTTGAAGAAAGCCGGTAATTTAATTTTCATAGTTTCACTCTATTGGAAAATCGAAATAAGTGTCGGGATAAGGTTCGTTCTTCAGCGTAAAATGCCACCACTCCATATCATAATTTTTAAAGCCGTGTTTTTCCATCAGCGATTTGAGAAGAAGCCTGTTGATTTTTTGCTGATGGCTTATATTTGAATTTGCCGTGTGCGAGAGTTCGTGAAAACAATCAAAGCCGGTTCCCATATCGATGCCGTTATCCGCAAAGCGTTCTGCCGCGGGAAGATAGCATTCGTAGAGTTTTTGTCCCGGTGTATATTGCGGCTGCGCAGGAACAGGCAAGGGGACAATGGTCAGATCAAGCGTGCTGCCGCGGCTGTGGCCGGACTTGTCGGCAATGTAGCCGTCCTTGAATAAATTACGCTTATCTACTGTAGGATAGAATTCTTTCATTGTTTTGGTATTTTCAATTTCAGTTGCCCAGCGGGCAAAATGATTAACCGCTCTTTGAGGCCTGTAGCAATCATAAATCTTCAGTGACAGGGAAAACGGTTCCATATCTTTCTGAACTTTGGAAAGCGCTTCGGCTGCTTCTTTGGTTAAAAAACATTTAGGCGCCAGGTAGCCGTCAACCCTTTCTCCAACAAAATTGTGCGGGCTGTAATAACGAATATCCAGAACAATCTCCGGAATTGCTTTTTGTATATCTACAAAGCCATCCGGTATTTTATCAGCATCGGCGGCATGAGCAATTTGAGGGAAACATAAACAGGTAAAGATCAACAGCATGAGTACAATTTTTGATTTCATAATAATAGCCTCTGACTAATTTCTGATGCCTGTAATAATAATCGGTGACGCCGCTGGATCAAGCCAGTCAAGAATTTTAAGAATGTTTTCTTCGGACATTGCCACACAACCTGCTGTGGGTATATTTTCTCCCTTCCAGATATGCATAAAAATAGCGCTGCCATTTCCCTTGATAACAGGATTGGTATTATATTCTATGATAATTCCGTATTTGTAAAGGTTGTCGTCACGTTTCATTAATTCGTATGAAGCCGCGCCGGATTCCTGTTTTTTTGTCCAGTGATTATAATCGTCAGCGTTGGGATCATCAACCCATATATCATCGGCTAATGCCTGGCGGTAAGGCATTTTTGTCACTATTGTTGCATCATAGCCAAAAGTCATTTTGAGGGAATAGATGCCGGAAGGTGTTTTGCCATCGCCTTCTCTTTTTTCTCCGGGGGGTGCAAACCCCTTTCCCCCGATTACAATGTTGAAGGGCTCCAATGCCATTTGCCAGGTATCTCCGCGCTTCTCCATCGCGTAAAGCGTTGTTGTTGTTAAGAAAAATGAACTATCATCCACTGCTAAAAGAATTTGGGCGGATTTATCAATTTGATTTGTTTGTAGTTTTAAAAACGCTGAGGTATCGAATTTATGCACCGCAGGGGAAAGGAAGCATGCTGTCACTGATAAAAGCATCAGTATCATGGAAAATAGCCGGATAAAACTGTAATATTTCTTTATCTGCATAAAATTATTCAATTCTTTTTATATTTCAGGTAAAGACAATATGGCATTAATACAAAAAATTCAAGCAATAACACTAAATCAAGTTATCCTTGACTTTAATTCATTTTTTATGGTAGCTAAGGCAACCTATAATTAAAAAACTTGCTAATCTTAAGTTAAATCTCAAGGGAAAGAATAAATGTCTGATCATTTCACATTGATGATTATTCCTAACAGAAAGAGTGGAGTCAAAAAAATATCTGTTCCAAAAACTTTTATTCGTAATATTATTATTGCTTCCGTGGTGGTCACTCTTGCAACCCTTTATGTTATTTATGATTATGCCAGTATTAAAAGAGACAGAGCTGAGCTGGCAAGGCTAAGAGCACAAACTAAAGAACAATCTCAACAATTCCAGGATTTGGCTATGAGAATAGATGAGTTCGCGAGCCGTATGGAAGAGCTCAGACAAACTGATAAAAAAATTAGAGTATTAGCATATGAAACAAGCAAGGATAAAAAACTGCCACTGGGTATTGGCGGATCTGATCATGAAACAAGAATGAAGGATTTATTAAATCAAGATCATGATAAATTAATAAAGGGCATGCATAAGGGAATTGAAAATCTTAACGAGAATGCTAAAGATAGGGAAAAGAGCTTTGACGAATTACTGGCTTTCTTACATGAACAAAAATCAATCCTTGCTTCCACGCCTTCTATATGGCCGGTAACAGGCTGGATAACATCGGAATTTGGCATAAGGCAATCACCTTTCAGTTCAGGGCTTGAATTTCATAAAGGGCTAGATATATCTACCCGATTCGGTAAAGAAGTAGTTGCGCCGGCTGATGGGCTTGTCGTTACGAGTGCTTTTGATTCCTCGGATGGTAATTATATAAAAATAGACCATGGTCATGGTCTTGCTACCGGGTTTGCACATTTATCGAGGATGGCTGTGAAACAAGGAGTTAGAGTTAAAAAGGGTCAGATAATAGGTTATGTCGGCGATACCGGGCGCAGCACAGGTTCGCATCTTCACTATGCCGTTTTTGTAAACAATATTCCGGTTAATCCCAAAAGATATTTGAATTAAATGATTGGGAATGAAAAACAAAATTACTGAATAAAAATTAAAATCAGTTTTCTTTGTGAAAAATATCTACGCTGGAGATTGGGGTTTTATTATTAATAAAATCAATTTATTTAAATTCACCGGTTAGTTCGCCGGTTTTTTTTTAAAAGGTAATCCATGCTGGAAAGTATACTGAAAAAGATTGTAGGAACAAAAAATGATCGGGAGTTAAAACGATTATCGTTGCTTTTAAATGAAGTCAATAATTTTGAACCAGCGATGATGTCTTTAACTGATGAAGAATTACGGGCGAAAACTCCGTATTTTAAAGAAAGGTTGAAAAACGGTTTTTCCGTAGATGATATTTTAACCGAAGCTTTTGCCGTAGTGCGGGAAGTTTCGCGCCGGACTTTGTTGATGAGACCCTTTGATGTTCAGGTAATCGGCGGAATAGTTTTGCATGAAGGCAAGATTGCCGAAATGAAAACAGGCGAAGGAAAAACACTGGCTGCGACAATGCCTCTCTATCTGAATGCACTGGAAGAAAAAGGATGCCATGTCGTAACCGTGAATGATTATCTGGCCGGAAGAGATTCGGAATGGATGGGGCCGATCTATAAATACTTAGGTTTAAGTGTTGGTGTTGTTATTCATGGTATGGATGATGATGAGCGCAGAGCGGCATACCATGCCGATATCACCTATGGAACTAATAATGAATTTGGGTTCGATTATCTCCGTGACAATATGAAATTTACTCTGACTGATTACGTTCAGCGCGAGTTCAATTATGCTATCGTTGACGAAGTTGACAGCATTTTAATTGATGAAGCCAGGACTCCGCTTATTATTTCCGGCCCCTCCGAAGAATCAACAGATAAATACCATAAAATAAATCAGATAATTCCCAAATTAAAAAGGGATATCGATTATTCAATAGACGAAAAAAGCCGCACGGTAGTTCTCACGGAAGAAGGGGTCGCGCATGTAGAGGGATATTTAAATGTGCAGAATCTTTACGAACCGCGCAACATTGAACTCGTTCATCATGTCAATCAGGCTCTCCGCGCCCATACCTTGTTTAAAAGAGATGTGGATTATCTGGTTAAAGAAGGAGAAGTTATAATTGTTGATGAATTCACGGGCAGAGTAATGCCCGGCAGGCGTTACAGTGATGGCCTGCATCAGGCCCTTGAAGCAAAAGAAAAAGTAAAAATTGAAAAAGAAAATCAAACTCTGGCTTCAATTACATTTCAAAATTATTTCAGGATGTACAAAAAGCTGGCCGGTATGACGGGAACCGCCGATACGGAAGCGGCTGAATTCAAGAAAATTTATAATCTGGATGTTTTAGTTATTCCAACCAACATGCCGATGATACGCGAAGACCGCAATGATTTAATCTATAAAACAGAAAAGGAAAAATTCAACGCTGTCATTAAAGATGTTAAAGCTTTAAACCTGAAAAAACGGCCGGTTTTGATTGGAACTATTTCTATCGAAAAGTCGGAACTCCTGAGCAAATATTTAACTCGTGCCGGCGTGAAGCATCATGTCCTGAATGCGAAAAATCATGAAAGAGAAGCGGAGATAGTCGCTCAGGCCGGTCAGCCGGGCATGGTTACAATATCCACTAATATGGCTGGCCGCGGCACTGATATTAAGTTGGGAGAAGGCGTGGCGGAACTGGGAGGCCTGCATATTTTAGGCACCGAACGTCATGAAAGCCGCCGCATTGACAATCAATTAAGAGGACGATCCGGCCGGCAGGGAGATAAAGGTTCTTCGCACTTTTATCTTTCTTTAGAAGATGATCTTTTGCGGATATTCGGCGCTGAAAGAATAGCGGGGGTTATGGACAAAATAGGGATAGAAGAAGATCAGCCCATTGAACATAAATATATTTCCCGCGCTATAGAAAATGCCCAGAAGCGTGTTGAAGGACAAAACTTTGATATCCGTAAACATTTGCTTGATTATGATGACGTAATGAACAGGCAGCGTAAAGTGATTTATGAGCAACGTAAAAAAGTATTACGTGGTGATAGTTTATGGACAGATATTGAAGAAATGGTTGATGAAATTGTCGAAGATCTTTTGTCTGAGTTTGTTAATGAAAAAGCACATAAAGAAGAGTGGAACCTTAAGGGGCTCGACGATGCTTTATTTAAGCAGTTCAATTTAAAACTTGATTTAAATAATCCGGATAAAAAAATTCCGGATCAATTGTCCTTTCGTGAGTTTATAATTCAAAATGTTCAGAAACTTCTACATGATAAAGAAAATGAATTTGGCAAAGAACTCATGGATTACTTGATAAAAGTGATTATGTTGCAGGCAATAGATACTCAATGGAAAGAACATTTGCTGGCAATGGATCATTTAAGAGAAGGTATCGGTTTGCGCGGCTATGCCCAGAAAGATCCTGTGCGGGAATATCAGCGTGAAGGATATGAGATGTTTATGGAAATGATTTTACGCATTAAGATGGATGTGTTGGAAAAGTTATGTTTGATTAGAATACAAAGAGAGGAAGAAGTAGAAGAAATACGGCAGAAACAAAAACAGGATTACATCATGAGCCGTGGAGAAGATGTGCCGGAAGCGAAAACAATTAAGCATGAGGGCGCCAAGACCGGACGGAATGATCCTTGTCCCTGTGGAAGCGGCAAGAAATATAAGAAGTGTTGCGGTGCTTAAGTTATTTTAAAAGGAGTTGGTTTCAATGGTTAAAAACAAAATAAAATATAGCGTACCTGGTTTTTTGGCCAATGGAATTTCCGTCGGAATTAAAAAGAATGATCAGAAAGATCTTGGCTTAATTTATTCGACTGTGCCCGCGAAAGTATCGGCTGTATTCACAAAAAATACCTTCAAAGCGCCGTCATTATTAATTAATGAGGGACGCGTTAAAAAAGGGATCGCTCAGGCAATAATCACCAACAGCGGTTGCGCCAATGCAGCAACGGGAAAAGAAGGTTACAGGGACGCGTTAATAATTTCAGATGTTTTGTCTAAACAATTGAATAT
>JBEKUA010000066.1:0-5984 GCA_049515495.1 Smithella sp.
ATAGCCCTGACTTCCCCGGCAAGTCCAACTTCTCCCAAAACAACCGTTCGCGCATCGATAGGCTTGTCCAGAAAACTTGATGTCATGGCGGCAACTATACCCAAATCAACCGCCGGTTCTTCCACCCGAACACCGCCGGCAACATTAATAAATATGTCCGAACCGCTTAAATGCAGACCGCAAATCTTATCCAACACAGCCACCAGAAGCGAAACACGGTTATAGTCCACGCCAATAGCCGTGCGCCGGGGGGTTCCCAGATTTGTTGAGCTTACCAAAGCCTGAATTTCCACTAAAATCGGCCTTGTGCCTTCAAGACTGGGGACAACAACGGAACCGGCAACATTATGCGGCCGCTCCGCCAGAAAAAAAGTTGAAGGATTGGGCACTTCCGTTAGCCCTTTATCCCGCATTTCAAAAACTCCTATTTCGTTGGTCGGGCCGAAACGGTTTTTTATGCTTCGGATGATCCTGTAGGCATGGCCGGAATCGCCTTCAAAATACAAAACTGTATCCACCATATGCTCAAGCACTTTGGGACCGGCAATAGAACCGTCCTTGGTTACATGACCTACCAAAAAAACAGGAATGCCATATTTTTTAGAAAAAAGAATCAGACGGGATGAAGCCTCACGCACCTGCCCGACACTGCCGGGAGCGGACATGAGTTCTCCTGAATAAACTGTTTGAATAGAATCAATAACTACTATGGATGGAGAAACCGTTTTAATCTGTTCTAAAATCTTTTCCAGAGAAATCTCTACCAGAACCAGTAAATCTTTTGACGCGGCACCTACCCGTTCACTTCGCAATTTAATTTGACTGGCCGATTCTTCTCCCGACACATATAATACTTTCAATCCTTTTTGAGCCAGATTATGCATCATTTGAAGCATGAGTGTTGATTTACCGATGCCCGGTTCTCCGCCTATCAAGATTGCCGAACCGCCGACGATACCGCCTCCCAGCACCCTGTCAATCTCCGCGATGCCTGTAACGGTTCGCTTACCTTCATCTACCGGAATATCTTCTATAGACAGAGGCTTACCGTCAAAATTCATATCCGCACGACTGTTGAAATCGGAATCGCTGATCAATTCTTCGGCAAAACAATTCCAGCCGTTACAGGATGGACATTTACCCAGCCACTTGGGCGACATATAACCGCAATGCTGACAAAAGAAACCTGTTTTATTCTTCTTCAAATCTAATTGCTCCTTGATGAGTAAAGAAAGAAAAGCATATTTCTCTTGAGCATGTCAATATTAATTGCCGGATCATTCTCAAAAAGTCAGTTGGCAGGATAAGATTTTTATTTACCAGGACAAAAAAGATAATCAATTTTCTTCTTGATTATTGAGCGATACTGCAATAGATTGCCTTAATAACTATTTTATTTAAATAAAGGTCTTACGTTCTAATGGATGAAATAAAAAAAGCAGAAGGAACGGATATTGAGCCGGATGATATTCTTCCGGAAATTTCCTTTGAGGAACTCAGCCCCGAAATGCGCGATGCTTGTGATCGCGCCGGTTGGAGTAGCCTCACGCCCGTGCAGGCGAAATCAATTCCTTATTTTTTAGCGGGCAACGATATGATGGTGCAGTCCCGCACAGGCAGCGGCAAAACCGGCGCTTATATACTGCCCATTATACAAAAAATCAACGAACAGCAAAATTTTGCGCAGGCCCTCGTCCTTGTTCCCACCCGCGAGCTTGCCCTTCAAGTATCCAGAGAAGCCCAGATGCTGACCCAGGGAAGAAATATAAGAACAGCGGTAGTTTATGGAGGAGTAGGATATAACGCTCAGCTGGAAGCATTTCGCGGCGGAGCCCAGCTTGTTGTCGGTACGCCGGGACGCATCCTGGATCATCTGCTGAAAAACACTCTTTCGCTGGATCACCTGAAAATTTTGATTTTCGATGAAGCCGACCGCATGTTGTCCATGGGCTTTTACCCCGATATGGTGAAAATTCGCAAATATATACCCTCGGGGAAAATACTCAGCAGTATGTTCTCCGCGACTTTTCCGCCACAGGTAATTCGTTTATCCGATCAATTCCTGCATCAATCGAAATTACTGAGCCTCAGCGGTAATCAGGTGCATATTGCCGAGATCGAACATATATACTATATCGTGCCGGGAATGCGCAAAGAGAGGTCGCTTGTCCGCATTATCGAAATTGAAAATCCCTCCTCGGCCATTATTTTCTGCAACACAAAGGACACCGTGCATTATCTTTCGGTCGTGCTCAAGCGTTTTGGTTATGATGCAGATGAACTCAGTTCCGATCTGGCTCAGAGCATGCGGGAAAAAGTCATGGCGAGGGTGCGACGCGGCGCCCTGCGTTTCCTCGTGGCAACCGATGTTGCCGCCCGAGGTATTGATATCCCCGATTTGTCTCATGTTATTCAGTTTGAACCGCCGGAGGATCCGGAAGCCTATATTCATCGGGCGGGACGCACCGGACGCATGGGATCAAGCGGTGTGGCCATTTCTTTGGTCGCGGAAATGGAGAAATTCAAGCTGCAAAGCATTGCCCATTTTTATAACATTAATATGGAAGAACGCCTGCTGCCCGATGACGAGGAACTGGAACGGATAGTGGCAGAGAGAATAACGGCGCTTCTGGAAGCTAAACTTCGCGCCCGCGATAATCTGGAAATCGAACGCATGCAGCGGTTCGTGCCTCTGGCGCGGAATCTGACGCAGACTGAAGATGAACTGGCTTTGATTGCCATGCTTCTGGACGATTATTATCAGCAAACCCTGCACGCACCGCCGGCTCAGCCAACCGCCGACATTGATCAGGCACAGGGTTTT
Source organism: Smithella sp. (assembly GCA_049515495.1). Lineage (GTDB taxonomy): Bacteria > Desulfobacterota > Syntrophia > Syntrophales > Smithellaceae > Smithella. The sequence continues at coordinate 2,825 of JBEKUA010000066.1, forward strand.
GCACCAAAGAAAACAAATAAAAGACCCCGGCCTAGAAATAAAAACAGGGAGAAAAGCGTAGAACACCGGTCATAATTCTTATGAACAGGAAAGCTTTTTCATAAAATTCCTTCAATAGTATTTATGATTTTTTAAATGGAAAAGACACCTGGCTAATTTTTTAATCAGGAGTTTCTATTTGTGAATTAAGCCCTCCAGTAAACAGTTTTTTCTTTTTATTCCGGATAATTATCTTATCTGAAATTAATTTACAGGGGATGTTCCCGCCCGGCAAAAAAAAACTAAATTTTCTTGAGTAAAGGTTTCAATACTGATATGAATAGTATTGTTTCAAAAAATTTATTTTAAGGATGTTCATTATGCAAAACCCAAATTTTAGTTCCGGTCCCTGCAGCAAGAGGCCAGCATGGAGTATCGACGCGCTGAAGAGCGCCCCGGTCGGTCGTTCACACCGTTCCGCGTTGGGAAAAGAGAGAATCATCAAAGCTATTAATGATACACGAAAAATATTAAATATTCCGGCAGATTACCTTGTTGGCATTCTTCCGGCTTCCGACACCGGCGCTTTTGAATGCGCTATGTGGTCACTTTTAGGTCCCAAACCGGTTACCGTACTTGTCTGGGAAAGTTTTTCCGAAGGCTGGGCAACAGATGTTAACAAACAGCTTAAACTTAATCCCACCATCATCAAAACCGATTACGGCAAGATTCCCGACTTAAGTAAGGTGGATTGGTCAAACGACGTGATTTTTGTGGCCAACGGAACAACCAGCGGCGTCAGGATTCCTGATTGGAACTGGATTCCCGCCAACCGCGAAGGTCTGTCCCTTTGTGATGCCACCAGTTATGCTTTTGCCAACGTTATTGACTGGAGCAAAATTGATGTTTTAACTTTTTCCTGGCAGAAATGTCTCGGCGGCGAAGCCGCGCATGGAATGATGATACTGAGCCCCAAAGCAGTCGCCCGTCTGGAATCTTATGATCCACCCTGGCCGATGCCTAAAATTTTCCGTCTCAAGAAAAGCGGCAAGATCAGCAAGGCAATATTTGACGGTGATGTTATCAACACACCTTCCATGATCTGCGTTGAAGATTATCTGGATGCTCTGGATTGGGCAGGCAAAATCAGCCTTGATGGTTTGATTAAAAAAAGCCACGATAACCTGAAAGTGGTGGCCGATTGGGTAACCAAAACCGACTGGATTGAATTTCTAGCCGATGATCCCAACGTTCGTTCAAATACTTCTGTTTGTCTTTCAGTGACTCATCCCAAAGTCAAAGCTTTGGGAGCTGATGAGAAGAGCAAGTTCCTCAAAAGCATAGCTTCTGACCTGAGCAAGAAAAACATAGCTCATGATATAAACTCCTATAAGGATGCGCCGGCGGGTTATCGTTTCTGGTGCGGCCCCACCATCGAGGAGGCTGACCTCAAGATGGCGCTTGCCGAACTGGAAAAAGTTTTTAACGAAAAGATTAAAAGTCTTTAAAATAGAATATTAAGGAAACCGTTATGAATTGAAGCGGCGGCGAATCTTGCCGTCGTCGGAAGCCATGGACTGGAAAAACTACGGAAATTAACGCACGTTATTTCCATTAAACCGATTAAAATGCAGGAAATAAAACATGTCCAATGTTGCAGTTGTAGGCACTCAATGGGGCGATGAGGGCAAAGGGAAAATTGTTGACCTTTATACCGAAAAAGCCGACATAGTCGCCCGTTTTCAGGGCGGTAATAACGCCGGTCACACCCTGGTTGTCAAGGGCAGGAAAACTATTCTTCATCTCGTTCCTTCGGGAATTTTGCATGACAATAAAACTTGTATTATCGGCAATGGCGTAGTTTTTGATCCTTTTGTCTTTCTGCAGGAGATGGAAGAATTACAAAAAGGCAATCTACTGCAGCCCAACACTAGAATCTTTATAAGTGAACGGGCTCATTTAATAATGCCCTATCATCGCAGCATTGACCAGGCTCGGGAAACCCGATCTTCGGGTAAAAAAATAGGTACTACGGGGAGAGGCATTGGTCCGGCCTATGAAGATAAATCCGCACGCACGGGAATCCGTGTGTGCGACCTTTATGAAGAAAATTTATTCCGGGAAAAACTAAAGCAAAATCTGGAAGAAAAAAATTTCCTGCTGACAAATTATTATAAGGATAAGCCCCTCGATGAAGAAGAAATTGCCGCGCAATATCTAGCCTATGCTGAAAAAATAAAAGCTTATGTGGCGGATACTTCTTTGATTCTGGATCATGGAATAAGACAGGGCAAAAAAATCCTCTTTGAAGGCGCTCAGGGTTCGCATCTGGACATTGATCACGGAACATATCCTTACGTGACGTCTTCCAACACAGTCTCGGCCAACGCTTCCTGCGGCAGCGGAATAGGCCCCAACGCAATCACAAAAGTTATTGGAATTTGCAAAGCCTACACGACCAGAGTAGGCGAAGGTCCTTTCCCCACGGAGCTGACAGACAATATCGGCAATCACATGCAGCAGGTAGGACAGGAATTTGGCGCAACAACCGGCAGAAAACGGCGTTGCGGCTGGCTGGACATCGTACTTGTACGGCAGGCAGTCAGAGTTTCCGGCATCAGCGCTCTGGCCATTACCAAACTGGATGTTTTAACGGGTTTGGATAAGCTGAAAATCTGCGTCGGCTATAAATACGCAAACGATCAGTTTACCCACTCCGCCCCGGCCAGCATAAGCATACTTTCACAGTGCCGGCCTGTTTATGAAGAATTCGACGGCTGGAAGGAAAATATTCTTGACGCGCGGGAAATGAATGAACTGCCCGCCAATGCCAGAAAATATCTGAGGAGACTGGAAGAATTAGCGGAAGCTAAAATTTCTCTGGTATCAGTAGGAGCGGGAAGAGAAGAGACACTGGTTCTGGAAGATCCTTTTCTTAATAAAATGTTGTAGTTTCTTCTTGACACATTTGAAACTTGTTGTTAAGACGTCTCGCTTTCAAGTTACGAGTTAATTAAGTGGGCTGTTAGCTCAGCGGTAGAGCAGCGGACTTTTAATCCGTTGGCCGAGGGTTCAAATCCCTCACGGCCCACCATGAATTTCCCCTCCAGAGATATTCTGCGGTCTTTGCGCCCTGATGGGCGCAGTTGGCGTGGTTCGCCTTGACGGAGTTGGCCGGAGA
>JBEKUA010000067.1:0-7257 GCA_049515495.1 Smithella sp.
AATCAGATATTATTTATCATAAAGAAAAAAACGACAGCAAATAATTTATCAACATCATCGTACCTGTTCAAGCTTTTTATCTTTAACTCTCAATATAAAAGCAGTCTTTTGAGCAACCCTGTTTGAATCAAAATATATATTACCGGTCGCGCCATTGTAATTTTCCATTTTTATTAAACCTGCGACAAAATCCTGCCTCGTTTTAACATTTTTGTTTTCCAGTATACTAAAAATTATTCCGGCTGTGTCAAAAGAAAGCGCTTCAATGTTTTCCGGTTCTCGGCTGTATGCTGAGTAATAAGTGTCAACAAAATTGATCGTTTCCGGATAGAAACCATTTACAAAAAAACTGTCGGTAAAAACAGCATCCTCCAGATATTCAGCGCCATTCTTCAGCAACTCCGGTGAGTGCCATAAACTTGTGCCTAAAAGTTGAAAACCCTTCACATCATAGAAATTAAGTTGCGAAGTAATCATTTTTACCCGCAAATATGAATCAGGAATAAACAAAGCTTCAAAGTCAACAGATGCCGGTCCCTGATCATCACTTTTATCGGCCTTGGTTTTTGAGGAAGATCCGACAACACGGCCGGTGAGTTTGCTTATTTCGTCAGCGAAATCTGTTTGCTCTCTGCTATAGGGAATAGCTTTTTCCACTTTACCGCCTATGTTTGTTACTTCCTTGCGGAAAATTTTCACCATTTCCTCTCCGTAATTATCCTGTGGATACAAAATGGAAAATATCGCGCAATTCAAATCATCAAAGGCGTATTGTACTAAAGCCCTGATTTGCTGTGTGGGTATCAGGAAATGTTGGAAGACATATTCGCCTGCAGATGTCACTCCCTCTTTGGACGTTATTAAAATTATAGGCACTTTCCAATTTTGGGCTTCGCGGGCGGCCTCAACAGCTTCTGCCGTTTCAGTAACGGCGATAATTGCCATAACATTTTTATCATTGGCCAAACGTGCTATGGCCGCCTTTGTTTTCTCCGGCAAACCGCCGGAATCTTCAACATTAACTTCCCATGAAGTTTTATTTTCCCTGTTAAATATCTTTGCTGACAACAGAATCGCATCCGATGCTTTGTGTCCCCAGGCGGCATATGGTCCGGATAAGGGAAGCACGCATCCTATCGCATTGCGGTTGGGCTTGTTTGACGGCGTTATAATTGTCGGAGGTCCGGTTTCCGGCCCTGTTGCCGGTAATGATTTTATTTCCGCTGGTGAAACGGGGATGGGTTTTTCATCAGCGACAGCCATTTTTGAACAGCAGATGATGAAAATGATCAATAACAAAATGAATATTTTGTCCAGGATTTTATAAAAATTCATTTCGCCTCCTTGATAGTTTTTAGATGATATTTTAACCGTAACGTGTGGTTTCCAATAAAATCAGTCGCTGATCAATTACACCAAGTGTTTTATGTTTTGTTTTACGCGGTGTATCAAAAATTACATTAACTCCTTTTTCTTCCGGAAGTTTTTCCGTTTTGACTATTCAGTTCATCTGACTTGTTGCCTGTAGCTCTTAATTATATTAATTATTTTATAATATTTTTCAGCGTCGGTCTATATAAAAATACCCGGAATAGCTTTCGCCATTCCGGGTATTGAGAATAATCATTTTACTTATATTATTTTACATCTTCAAAGTCGGCATCAACCACATCGTCATTTTTTTTGCCTGATGCTTGTTGCTGATTGCCTGCCTGTTGCTGCGCTCCGGCATCCGCTCCCGGTCCGCCCTGGCCGCCTGCTGTTTTGGCATACATGGCTTCTGCCAGCTTATGCGAAACATTCATAAGATCATCCTGAGCCTTTTTGATGGCATCAATATCGTCACCTTCAAGAGCCTTTTTCGCTTTATCTATTGCTTCTTCAATTTTTGTTTTCTCAGCCGCATCTACCTTGTCGCCAAATTCCCTGACATTCTTTTCAACGGAATATACCAGAGAATCGGCCTGGTTTCTGGTTTCGATGAGTTCCTTGCGACGCTTGTCTTCTTCAGCGTGCGCTTCCGCGTCACGGACAAGTTTTTCAATTTCCGCTTCAGACAGGCCGCTGGAGGCGGTAATTTTGATGCTTTGTTCTTTACCGGTACCCAGGTCTTTGGCGTTGACGTGCACGATGCCGTTGGCGTCAATATCAAAAGAAACTTCGATCTGTGGCACGCCTCGCGGAGCGGGCGGAATGCCCACCAGTTCAAAACGACCCAGCGTTCTGTTATCAGGCGCCATCTGACGTTCGCCCTGCAGAACGTGGATGCTCACCGCCGGCTGATTATCGGCCGCCGTCGAGAAGATCTGGCTTTTCTTGCAGGGAATAGTAGTGTTTTTTTCGATAAGCCTTGTCATCACGCCGCCCAAAGTTTCAATACCCAGGGACAGAGGCGTAACATCCAGAAGCAGAACATCTTTGACCTCACCCGCCAGAACGCCACCCTGAATAGCCGCACCTACTGCAACTACTTCGTCCGGGTTTACGCCCTTGTGCGGTTCTCTGCCAAAAATTTCTTTCACTTTTTGCTGCACTCGCGGCATTCTCGTCATACCGCCAACCAGAATGACTTCGTCAATATCCTTCGTTGATAAATTGGCATCTTTAATTGCTGTCTGGCACGGGCCGACCACTTTATTAATTAGCTCTTCAACTAGAGATTCCAGTTTGGCGCGTGTCAGCTTGATGTTCATATGCTTGGGGCCGGAGGCATCGGCGGTAACGAAAGGCAAATTGATATCTGTTTCCATCGTTGTCGAAAGCTCCATTTTCGCTTTTTCCGCCGCTTCTTTCAATCGTTGCAGTGCCATCTTGTCGTTACGCAGGTCTATGCCCTGATCTTTCTTAAATTCGGCAACCAGATAATCCATGACGCGCTGATCGAAATCTTCTCCGCCCAGATGGGTATCGCCATTGGTGGATTTGACTTCAAATACGCCATCTCCAAGCTCCAGGATTGAAATATCAAAGGTTCCGCCGCCCAAGTCAAAGACGGCAACTTTTTCATCTTTCTTCTTATCAAGACCGTAAGCCAGAGCGGCTGCGGTAGGTTCGTTTATAATACGCAAAACATTCAGACCGGAAATCTTACCGGCATCTTTGGTCGCCTGTCGCTGTGAATCGTTAAAATAGGCCGGTACGGTAATGACGGCGTCCGTCACTTTTTCTCCCAGATAATCTTCGGCAGTTTGTTTCATTTTTGTCAGAATCATAGCCGATATTTCAGCGGGAGAATAATTTTTCCCCCGAACAGTTACCTGTGCATCGCCATTGGATGCTTCAGTAATCTTGTAGGCGGTTATCTTCACGTCGTACTGAATTTCTTTGGAGCTGTATTTTCTGCCGATTAATCTTTTGACGGCGTAAACAGTATTTTCCGAATTGGTAATCGCCTGTCTTTTGGCAACCTGACCCACAAGGCGCTCACCGTTCTCTGCAATGGCGACAATAGATGGCGTGGTACGGTTTCCCTCCTGATTGGCGATAACAACGGGATCTCCGCCTTCCATTATGGCTACGCACGAATTTGTCGTTCCTAAATCAATTCCAATAATTTTTCCCATATCTTTCCTCCTTATTCTCCTATATCCTCGATATTTTCACATACATCATTTTCTTTATTTGTCTTTTTACATACGCAGACTCTCGATGGCCTTAAAAGCCGGCCGTTTAGCAAATAGCCTTTCTCCATTTCGCTGATGACTTTGTTATCTTCATGCTGGTCGCTTTCCATCTGCATTAACGCTTCATGGAAATTCGGATCAAAAGTTGAGCCAGCCGCGTTAATCATTTCCACGCCGTGTTTTTTCAAACAACACAAAAGCTGTTCCTGAATCAGGGTGATGCCGTCTTTAAATGCCTGAATATCACCGGTATCGTGCTTGAGAGCTCTGTCCAAACTGTCCATAAAAGGCAGAATATCTTTGATGATATCTTCTTTGCCGTACTTGATTATATCGGTTTTTTCTCTGGCAGCCCTCTTTCTGTAATTATCCAGTTCGGCAACAGCACGCAAATACTTATCGTAATTTTCCGCAGCTTCTTTTTCCTTTTCTTCCAGCTTTTTCTTTAAATCCACATTTTCCTGATTATAGTCGTCCGCGATGATTTTTTCGTTCTGTTTTTCTCCGGATTGATCATGTTTAGCAGGATGTTCTTTTTTTATTTTCACTACGACCTCTGAAAAAAGTTATTGTTATTTTAAATCAGGTTTTTGGAATAATTTTATATCCACTAATTCACAAATAGCGTGACCGGCTGTGATATGCGTTTCTTGAATACGCGCCGTGCTGGAGGAAGATACATGAATAGAAAAATCAACAATCTTTGCAATATCTCCTCCATCCTTACCGGTAAAGGCAACGGTTACCAGTCCCATCTTTTTGGCCATTTCAAGACCTTTCAAAACATTGACGGAATTGCCGCTTGTGCTGATACCCCAGGCAATATCTCCAGGCTGACCTATAGCCCTTATTTGCTTGCTGAATATTTCAGAAAAATCATAGTCATTACCGATACTCGTAATAATGGAAGTATCGGTAGTTAATGCTATGGCCGGAAGTGGTGGCCTTTCTATCACAAAACGGTTAACAAATTCCGCGGCAATATGTTGCGCATCTGCAGCCGAACCGCCATTGCCAAAAAGCAAAATCTTATTGCCCGCTTTAAGGGCGGCTGTCAATGCCTCAATAACATTGACCAGCTTACTTAGATTTTCATTAATAAAAGCATCCTTTACGCGGCTGCTTTCCTTAAATGTTTTTATTATGTGATCTTGCATACTTATCTTCTCGGAGTCCTTTTTAGATTATATCAGGCGAAGCGGAATTAATATATTTACGGGTATATCTTCTGTCAAGGGCGTAAAGACGAATTTTCTTATCTTTATTAAATAGATATTTGATTCCTTCGGAAGGATAATTCCTTTGAAGGCGGAAATAAAATCAGACAAGGCGGATACGGGCTTCAAAAAAGACGTTTTGGATATTAAGATTTCTCAAAACCAGAATGTCAAGGCGATAGGCAAAAGTTTTCATAATAACCGTTTAAAATAAAACCCGCCGCTCTTGCAAAACAAGAGCGGCGGGTTTATAAAATTTAATGAAAAGACAATGGGTATAAAATCCTAGTTATATCCTTCATCGCAAGCAATCATATCCAGGTGCAAAGTTGCAATATCTTCAACGTCTAAATTTGGTTCTTCACTTGATTTTGGCAATTCAACGGTTTTGATGTAGCGCCGACATTTATTACAGACATCTACCCGATAACGTTCCTCACCCTCCACTTCAAAATATGCCAGGGAATGCTGTTCCTCGTTTCCACAGAATGGACATTTGATCCGGTGAAAATACCATTTGAAACCGCACTGATGACAAAAAAGATACCGTTTCCCTTCTTCCTCATCCCTGATTTCGCCAATCTTCGGTTCTTTGCCGCAAATGGGGCAATATCCCTCCGACCACCCCGATTTTTCTACTATTTCCCCGTATTTTTTGGCAACACTTTCCAGCTCAGGCCTTAAACTTTCTTCAGTAAAAAGATCAATCAAGTCAATATTTTCTTCAGCTTCATGACCTGCCGACAATCCTTGAGCGTCGGCTACTTCAATCTTATGGTCAAAAGAAGCACGAATAATTTTTTCCCAATCAAATTGAGGACTTTTAATTATATCGATGATATTTTGCGCCACTTCGGGCATTCTTCTTTCAGCGATGGAAATTAGAGAATTAAAATATTCTTTTGGACGCGCTAAATCATATTTCTTTCCCGTAAAATCAATTAGAGGAAGTCCCCCTTCCATCTTTTGTGTGATTAAGTTTTCATCCACATGAAAGATGGAATCTTTCATGTGGATGTGGTATTCTTCACGCAAAATCAATATGTCTGCCATTATATCTAAAAGCTCGGTATAATGAGGATTAGCTGCCTTGTAATCCTCGATTGTTTTTAGAGATTTGCGCAGTGTTGCGACCATTTTTTTACTCCTCATACCAAGTATAGTTCGACTTATTATCCTGAATGCTAACGAAGAATCTAATTTTTATTAAGACCAAACCAAGAAACATATATCTGCTTTAACGGGTATCTTCAAGGAATATTTTTTATGCAAGAATTTGTTATTATTAAGAATATTAATCTAATAAAATATAAAAGTAATTATAATGAATAAAACAGCTAAAACGGGGATGGAATATTTAAACATGAATCCGAAGAAACCGGGCATCTTCACGCCTGCTTCTTCGGCTATAGATTTGACCATGAAATTCGGTGCATTACCGATGTAACTATTGGCGCCCATAAATACTGACCCTGCCGATATGGCCGCCAGATAGGGAATTTTTTCTTCAATTAGAAGGGCTACGGCCTGCGACTCAGGCATTCCGGGATAGAATTTCCCCAGCGCGCTATTGAAGAAAGTCAAATAGGAGGGGGCATTATCCAGAAAACTTGATAATGAACCTGATGCCCAGAAATAATAAGCAGGTGTATTCACTGATTTGATCAACCATACCAGCGCGCCCAGCTCGCCTGCTTTCAGAATTGCCAGCGCCGGAATAATTGTAATAAAGATCCCGGCAAAAAGATAAGCCACTTCCTGAACAGGCACCCAACTGAAATCGTTGCTTCTGCGCACCTCCTGCCGCGTTAAAGTAAGAGATAATATGCCCATCAATATCAAGACGGAGTCTTTAATGATGTTCTCTATTGTTTGATAAATGCCGAAAATATTAATCTCGCCCAATTTAATGATCCCACTGAATAATACTGCGACGATAATACCAGCCAGAAAAATAAAATTATAAGATCCTTCAATTCTTAAAGGTTCAAACTCAACGTCCGTCTGGGCAGTTTTGCTTTCTTTTTTGAGATAGTAGGAATCCAGAATAAAATAGATCGTCAGCAGAAAAACGCTGGCAAACACCATTTGCGGCAGAATATGCATAGTCCAGAAAAAAGGGACGCCATGCAAAAAGCCCAGAAACAGCGGCGGATCGCCCAGCGGCGTGAGCGCGCCGCCGATGTTGCTGACCAGAAAAATAAAGAAGACAATGGTATGAACTTTATGCATGCGCCAAGCGTTGGAACGCAATATTGGACGGATTAAGAGCATAGAAGCGCCGGTCGTTCCGATAATGGACGCCAAAACGGTTCCGGCAAGCAGAATAACGGTATTGATGGCAGGCGATCCTTTTAAAGTCCCTTTGATATAAATGCCTCCGGAAACCGTAAAAAGCGCCCATAGCAGTAATATAA
>JBEKUA010000068.1:0-5934 GCA_049515495.1 Smithella sp.
TCGTCAACATCTTCTACAACGACTGCTTCAAACGGTGATTTCAGCTTTAGCGGCTTGGCCAATGGCACTTATACGCTGACCCCCTCGCTTTCGAACTATACATTCAACCCGGTCAGTGTAGTAGTAATCGTTGATGGGGCAAGTATCACAGATACTAACTTTGTAGCGACATCCACGGGCGGCGCAGATACTTACAGTATTTCAGGAACAATAACCGGGGCTGTTCAATCAGATGTTAAGCTTACTTTAAGCGGTGGAGCAACAGGAACTGTAATAACCAGCTCTGACGGAACATATTCTTTTGCGAATGTTATAGGCGGTACTACCTATATAGTGACGCCTTCGCTGTCAGGGTATACTTTTAATCCTGAATATTCTGAGTTTACGATAACGAGCAAAGACGCTGCTAATATTGATTTTACATCATCCAACTGATTGTTGGACTGGTTTTTACGTTTACCGGAAGGACTGATTTGAAAATAATAAAAGGACATAGTCAAAAATACTCGAGGGGGTTTTGCTACCAAAAGTGGAAATGATGTTTGATGAAAAAAATCTGTCGCCGGCCTTTTTGAGAAAGAGTAGAATTGCATTATCGAATACAAGTGATAACGCCTGATCTTAAAAACGGCAGTTGTGGAGGATGCTCTATATATCACCTACCCCTTCTAATCCCTCTGCAACTGCCGCCTCCATTTTCACTATTTAGCTGATATTGCCATAATGAAGATGGGGGGAGAGATCCTTATCGTCTGGTCAGTTGGCGGTATTTGATGCGATGGGGTTGGCTGGCGGCGGCGCCTAGTCTTCGATTTCGATCTTCCTCGTATTCGGAATAGTTGCCGTCGAAGAAAAGCACTTTGCTTTCTCCCTCAAATGCCAGAATATGTGTGCAAATTCTATCCAGAAACCAGCGGTCGTGACTGATAACAACCACACAACCGGCAAAGTTTTCCAGTGAATCTTCCAGCGTGCGCAATGTGTTGACATCCAGATCGTTGGTGGGTTCATCGAGCAGGAGCACATTGCCGCCTTCCTTGAGCATGCGCGCCAGATGCACGCGGTTACGTTCGCCACCCGAAAGCGTGCCAACTTTCTTTTGCTGATCGGTACCGGAAAAATTAAAACGTGATACATAAGCGCGGGAATTTATCTGCCGGTTGCCGATGACAATAATATCCTGACCGTCGGAAATCATTTCCCATATATTTTTATTGGGATCAAGAGCGTCGCGGCTCTGGTCAACATAGGCCAGTTTCACGGTTTCACCGATGCGAATGTCCCCGGAATCCGGTGTTTCCTGACCTGTAATCATCCTGAACAGCGTGGTTTTGCCCGCGCCATTGGGACCGATCACGCCGACAATACCGCCGGGCGGCAGCGAGAAAGTCATGCCATCCACCAGCAGTTTATCGCCGTAACCTTTATTCACGTCTTTGGCTTCAATCACCAGATCGCCCAGACGGGGTCCCGGCGCGATGAAGATTTCCCGTGTGCCTGATTCTCTTTCGAGATTGTTGCTCAGCAATTCCTCGTAAGCGCTAATGCGCGCTTTGGATTTGGCATGCCTGCCTTTGGGTGACATGCGAATCCATTCCAGTTCGCGCTCCAGAGTTTTAATTCTGGCTCCTTCGGATTTTTCTTCATTCTTCAGGCGATTTTGCTTTTGCTCCAGCCAGGAAGAATAATTGCCCTGCCAGGGAATTCCCTGACCTCGATCGAGTTCCAGAATCCAGCCGGCAACATTATCCAGAAAATAACGGTCATGGGTGACGGCAATGATGGTGCCTTCATATTTTTGCAGATGATGTTCCAGCCAGGCGACTGATTCAGCATCAAGATGGTTGGTCGGTTCATCCAGAAGCAGTATGTCCGGTTTCTGCAAAAGCAGGCGGCAAAGCGCGACGCGACGTTTCTCTCCGCCGGATAAGACTTTCACCTGCGTGTCGCCGGGCGGGCAGCGCAGAGCGTCCATAGCCATTTCCAGACGGGAATCTATATCCCAGGCGTCAAGAGCGTCGAGTTTTTCCTGCACCGCTCCCTGCCTTTGGCACAGTTTTGCCATTTCGTCATCAGACATCGGTTCTGCAAACTTCTCATTTATTTCATTATATTCATGAATCAAGTCCATGGTGCTTTGCACGCCCTGCTCCACTATTTGCCGCACGGTTTTTGCTTCGTCCAGACGCGGTTCCTGCTCCAGATAGCCCACTGTGTAGCCTGCCGATAGAATCGTCTTGCCCAGATAGTCGGTATCCGCGCCGGAAAGGATCTTCAGAAGAGAACTTTTGCCCGAACCGTTTAAACCGATAACGCCGATTTTAGCTCCGTAAAAATAAGACAAATAAATGTCTTTGAGCACAGGCTTTTTTTCATAAATTTTACTTACTCCAATCATGGAGTAAATTACTTTGTTTCCTTCATTAGCCATAGATGCTTGTTCTCCGTAAAACAGATGTTAAATATAAGGGAATATGCTTTGAATGATTATATTAAAATTGTCCCGAATGTTGCTTTTGCCGGATACGATACCCATATGTCCGGGAAGAAGCCACTCCAGATCAAGTTCGGAAAAAGAAATGACGCTTTTCTTCAAAAGAGCGCCGTTGCCGCCGGGAAAGTCGGTTCGCCCGACACTTTGATCGAAAATTACATCGCCGCAAAATAAAGCTTTTTGCTCCGGCCAGAAAAGGCCTATCGAGCCCGGGGAATGGCCGGGAGCAAGAATTATTTTAAATGTCTGGTCCCCTAAAATTACGTCGCCCTCATCCATCGGGAAATTTACCTGCATCCGTGGTACGTTAATTCCGAAAAGGTCATAGAGCTCGCCGCCATCTCCTTTTAAAAATTCGATTTCTTTTTTATGCAGACCAATTTTGACTGTCGCCTGATCAAACACCTCGGATCCTTGAAAGTGGTCGGGATGCGAGTGCGTGTTAATAACATAACGAATATCTTCTTTTTTAATGCCGTCTGCAGACATCTCGTTAAGTAAATTGGGCACATAGCCGGTCAGGCCCGGATCAATTAATGCATGCACGTTGCTGCCGATAAAGTAGCTGTTGCAGTTATTATCGAAGGCATTTGTCCATTCGTAAATATAAATATCGTTTTTTAATCTCATGGCTAATCTCCTGTTTTTGATTCAGCCGGAACAAAAATCCAAAGTAAAATGTATATTAATAATCCTGTGCCATAAAAAATGAAGAGTATCGTGAATAAAAGGCGCCACGCCCAGGAAGGCAGCGGAGAATGTTCGCCCAGGCCACCGCAGACACCGCCGATCCAACGGTCATTAGCTGATTTTGTCAAATTCCGCAGCCAGTTGTTTTCCGCCATTATTTCCCCCTCATCATGATTTAAATAGTCTGATTTTTAATCAAATTGGATTTACAATTTATATTATCTTTTAGCGGGGGAAAGTGCATCAATCGACAAATCTGATACTTGGTGGCCTATACTGATGATATTTCCTTCCTTGTCAATGAGAAATAACGTCGGTACTCCGATAAGATTGTAATCGCTGGCGACACTTCCGTCCGAATCCACTAAAACCAGATAAGGGAATGAATTTGTTTTAGCAAAACGCGCCACTCTTTCGGCTGATTCGTTTACATCTATATAAATAAATTTCAGTCCGCGCTGGGCGTATTTTTCATAAAGAGCTCTGTAGTTGGGCATTTCAGCCCGACAGGCGGGACACCAGGTAGCGCCGAAAAAAATTACCACCGGATTCCCCCGTTGACTGCTCAGTTTAAATGTTTTTCCCTGCACATCCTTTAACGAAAAATCAGGCGCCGCAATCCTTTCGTGTCTAAAGGAATCATGGGATCCGGATTGTCCAAATGACAGGGAAATAAAGATACAAATAAGAAAGAAAAGCGAAAATAAAAAAACTTTTTTATTCATCATAACCTCATTTTTTATATTGATAAGGTGCCCGTAATATACAGGAAATATTCCGCCGCGCCAATTAATATCAGCCCGGAAATAAACTTTATTTTTAGCATCCATGTTCCTGATTTGGGCAAAGCGGCAATAACTCCGGTAAATGTGCCGACGATAATCAGCAATGTTCCCATTCCCATGGCGAAAACAAAAAGCAGACTCATGCCCAGTAAAAGATTTGTCTTTACTGCCACATAACCCAGTAAAACTGCCAGGGCAGGGGCGGTACAGGGACCAATAACAACGCCGGATACGGCGCCAACTAAAAAGCTGTCCAAAAATCCTTTTTTATTACTATTACCAGTCCGTTTTACTAACTTATGCGGAACAGGCAGGGAAATATTGAAAACATCAAACATGGACAATCCCATAACAAGACATACGTTAGCCATAATGAAATATGTCCAGGCCGTCGTTTGCATCTGCCCGAAAATCCTGCCGGATAATGCTGCCGCTCCGCCCAAAATGGAATAGGTTAATGCGATTCCGACAACATAAAAAAGTGAAAGAAAAAATCCGCGAAGCTTGGATGATGGCCCCTGGGCGCCAATAATTCCAACAGTTACCGGAATCAAAGGATAGGTGCAGGGAGTAAAACTTATTATAAGCCCGCCTAGATACGCGGTCAATAACGCTAAAGACACCGAGCCTTGCAGGTATATAGATAAATTGTTGACCATGTTTTCAATCATCACTTTTTGCCCATTTTTAATTTTATTTGCTGACAGGATAAAGAAATTGCTCTTAAGCGTCAAGCAAAAAGCTTGTGCTGAAATATAATATGTTTATTATTGGGAAGTTAACGCGGGCAAAAAAATGGTGCCGAAGACTGGATTTGAACCAGCACAGGCGTACACCCACTAGACCCTGAACCTAGCGCGTCTACCAATTCCGCCACTTCGGCACTTGAGAAAGTGCACTATACCTATCAACATCTTCTTGTCAAGATAAAATGAGCTTGAATTTAATGCCCAAAATGTTATGGTATCAAACTAATTATCTTAAGTGTTAGTAAAGATTATGATTGTAATTAAAGGAATAGAAAACATAATAAAAGATTTTAGCGGATCGTTTGTCACGATCGGCAATTTTGACGGAGTACATTTAAGCCACCAGTTCATTTGCCGTAAACTTGCATCCGAAGCGAAAAATGCCGGGGCAAAATCGCTTGTTATTACTTTTGATCCTCATCCCAAGATGATTATTCATCCCGATATACGGCCTTTTTATCTTATCACTACTTTAGAAGAAAAGCTGAAATTGCTGGAAAAATGCGGGATTGACGGCGTGCTGGTAATCCCTTTTTCTCTTGAATATTCCCGTATGACTGCCGAAGAATTTGTCCGGGGATTTCTCGGTCAAAAGCTGGCGATAAAAAAAATTATTATCGGTCATGATTACACTTTCGGCCAGGGTAAAAAAGGCAACAGCGATTATTTGATTTCCTCAGGACGAGAAATGGGCTTCGCGGTTGAGGTTGTTGATGCTTTTAAAGTGGGAGAGGATATCATCAGCAGCACTCTTATAAGAAAATTGATTGTCAAGGGTGATTTTCAAACGGTAACTGATTTACTGGGCAGATATTATAATGTTGCCGGTATTGTGGTTTCGGGGAAAGGGCGCGGTGTCGGGCTAGGGTTCCCCACTGCAAACATAGAGCCGGAAAAAGAATTGCTGCCGCCGGCGGGCATATATGCCGCCTTTGTTGATGTCGAAGGAAAACGCCTTATGGCGGCTTTAAATATAGGCCCGAAGCCGACCTTTGCTGATTATACTTTTACTTTTGAAGTTCACCTGCTTGATTTTTCCAGTGATCTCAGAGGCAAAAGACTTAATACGGAGTTTGTGGAGAAGTTGCGGGAAATTATCAAATTTGATAGTCCCGAAAAGTTGAAGATACAAATCGCGGGGGATGTGGAAAAAGCAAGGTCGATTTTGCTTAAGAATATTGAAAGTAAATAATCAGGATATTTAGAGGAGGTTAGT
>JBEKUA010000069.1:0-5928 GCA_049515495.1 Smithella sp.
CCACCCATGTCCATTGGGCATAAACCGTAATATTTGCTGTAACGGGAGTGCTTGCAGTAAACGGAGTACCACCACCATGTGTGGCTGTGTACCAGCCGCTAAAAGTGTAGCATGGTTTTGTAGGAGGTGTTGGCAAAGCACCCACTGTGGTAGCCGGCGGGATAACATATTGCGCGTCTACAGAGGTTCCCCATCCGCTATTGTATGTCACTGTATAGCCGGAATTAGCGCTCCATTGGGCATAAACGGTAATATCTGCTGTAACGGGAGTGCTGGCAGTAAACGGATGACCACTACCATCCGGCTTCGTGTTCCAGCTTGTAAAGATGTAAAACAGTCTTGTGGGAGGTGTTGGTAAAGTAACCACTGTAGTTGCGGGCGAAATAACATATTGTGTTCCGATTGAAGTTCCCCCGTTGCCATCATATGATACCGTATATATGGTATCAGTATTAGGACGCCAATATGCATAAACTGTAATCCCTGAAGGAGGAACGTTTGTGTTGCCAAAAAACTGAGTACCACCACCACCTACAGCCGTATACCAGCCCGCGAAAGTATATCCAGTCTTGGTCGGCGATATAGGAAACATGTCAACAGTCGTTGAGGGCGGTATGGTTCCTCTGGTGGCATAAACTGTTGAACCATCGGTTTGAAAAGTTACCTGATATTTATACCAATATGCATAAACTATTACATCCGACGTAATGGGAGAGCTGGTAGTAAGCTGTTCACCAGTACCACCCGTATATGACCACCAGCCGCCAAAGGTATATCCGGACATGGTCGGCGGTGTCGGTAATGCACCAATAGTTGTTGCCGGGGGTGTCACCGTTATGTAAGCCGGATTCGCCATTGTCGTTGTGCTTCCGTTATTACTAAACGCGCCGTTGAAAGTTACCGTGTAAGTTGGTGTTGTTGATGATGTAATGTCAGCGGCAGTTAAATTAGGCTTGTCGCAGGCAATAGCCGTAAAAATGGCGGTTAAAAGAATTAAGATAGCAAGAATTTTTACGGGAATTCTCATGTTTCCTCCGAAACAAAATGTTTTTAGTAAAAAATAATTATACCTGTCAATCTAGAGCCTTACATTTTAAGAGAGTAAACCGTGTTATATTTTATTTGTCAATTTTTTTTTTAAAGTATTAGTATAATTTGATTATCTCTCCTTAGTTGCCACTTGTCATGAATTCGGCAGCCCTGCTGCAAGCCAAGCAAGCTATTACCCAATGATATTATTCTTTAAGAATCGAAGATTCTCCGAAGCCTGATGTGGAGAGCTTCAATTATATTATGATTTTTCCTGGTTAGTATCAGACATTGAAACGGAAAGTTATGATATCTCCGTCCTGCACGATATATTCCTTTCCTTCCAGGCGCAGGCGTCCGGCCGATTTTACTTGTGCAGTGGAGCAGCCGTGAGCGATGAAATCATTATAGTGCATAACTTCTGCCTTGATAAAACCCCGTTCAAAATCATTATGAATTGCGCCGGCAGCCTTGGGAGCCTTGGTCTGAAGAGGAATAACCCATGCTTTGACTTCATCCTCGCCGACAGTGAAAAAGGACATGCGCCCCAAGAGAGAAAAAGATGCGCGGATAATCCGGCCAAACGCCGGTTCGGCGATTCCCATGGAAGATAAAAATTCTTTCTGGTCTGCGGCGTCGAGTCCGGCAAGTTCCGCCTCAATTTTGCAGCAAATACCCATGACCGGTTCTGCCAGTTTTGCCGCCTTGGCAAAGGTATCGGCAAAAGAAAGATTATCTTCGGCCGCATTGATCACGACCAGTTCAGGCTTGATTGTCCAGAAGGAGAAACTTCGCAGCGTAAAAACTTCCGCGGGCGTGAGCCCCGTCTTGCGCAGAGGCTTGCCAGCTTCCAGACATTCTTTTAATCGCGGCAGAAGGTCATTTTGCGCTGTCTCCTGCGGCGTAATCGCTTTTTTTGACATTTTGGAGAGACGCTCTAGTTTTTTTTCAATGATTAGTAAGTCGGCAAGAATCAACTCATCTTCCAGTTTGCGGTAGGCTTCTATGCTTAATTGAACATCAGGCAGGGAAAAGCCATCGACAACGTGCAGAATCCCATCTGTGCCGCTTAAGTTCTGACGGATTGCTTCCCACGGATGCTCGCCAACGGCGTGTACATCCGCAATGGGGACTTTGGCCGGCGAAACTTTTACCGGTTTATATATTTCGACGAGCTTGTCGAAACGCTCATCAGGCACTGACGCCTGACCACGCACAACAGTTTCGTTGTGAGACTGGCCGCTTTCCATGCCTGTCATGATTTCAAATAAGGTGCTTTTCCCGCTCTGGGGAAGCCCCAATATGCCCATCTCCATGAAAAAATCCCTTCTTCTGATTTACTTTAAGATATCAAAACTAAAACCACAAAAAATCAATTACTTCAGTTTAAAATTCACCCGGCTGTTTTTTATTTTTTCTTTTTTCTCGGGCACAAGAGTTTTTGGCTCTACAATAAATATTCTATCTGCGGCGATATCACCGGACTTAAGAATCAGTTCCCTCACGCTTTGAGCGCGCTTTGCGGCAAGCTGGCGCAGATCACTGTCCGTTATTTCAATATTTGCCATCATTAATTTTTCCATTTCAGCGGGCGGCAGGTCTTTTTGCATCCCCAGAATATTACGCGGCTTGGTGAACGTAGCCGCATGGTATGCCTGTTTAAGATACTTGTCGTATTCCTGCGCGGAGATCTTGATCCGTGAGAGGTCGACCGGCTGTTCGCCTTTTGCCAACATCTCTTTGAGCTTCTGCGCATTGATTTGACGATTAAATTCCGCTCTTTTTAATTCCGCCTTATCTTTATCCGCGTCCACATATCCTTCAATATCCAGTTTTATATTAGGACGTTCATTCAGGGCCTTACCTATCATATTTATTTTCTTTTGACCATCGTCTGTAACAGCGGCGCTTCCATAATCAAATTCAATAAAGCTCAATTCCTCCCCGCCGCCGGTTAAAGATGACAGCAGGGCAAAGGGTGAAGTAACTGCTTTGGTAATGAGGTTGACGATAACCTGCCAGACAATAGGCCATATACTAAATTTCGGATCATCCAGACTGCCCGAAACGGGGATGTCCAGATTGATTTGCCCCTTGCGGTCGGTCAAAAGAGAGACGGCCAGTGTTACCGGCGCTTTTATGGCGTTCGGACTTTCCACTTTATCGCCAAAAGTCAATTGGTTAATAAGGACCTTGTTTTCGGAATCAAGTTTTCTTTTATCAATCAAATAAGAAACATTAAAGTTCAGTTTGCCTTTGGTTATAGGATATCCGAGAAATTTATTGGAATAGGGCGTTAGAGAACTCAACTCAATATCCTGAAAACTTACTTTAATATCGGCATATAGATCTTTGCCAAGCGGGTTGATCTTGCCTGTGATATCAATAGGAGAGCCATACCCCAGATTGCCTTTAAGTGCGACATCGGCGCGGGAAAATTCTTTAGACGATAGGCCTGTGACGCTTCCGGTAAGGTTGAGCATGTTTGCCGAGTAGTTCGGCTTGATATGTCTATCGCTGAAATCAATATGCCCGTTGTTAAATATTATCTTGCCGATTTTAATATCGGCAGGTCCCTGTTTTTCATTGGCTTGAGCTTTTGCGGATTTCTTTTCCTCCTGTTTTACCGGCTGTTTTAAATGTGCATCTTTCGCTTCTTTGGCGCTGAATATATCCTGAATGTTGATTGTCGAATCGGGGTTGATAATAAGCCGCGAGAAAAAATCAGTCAGAGATATAGTTTCAATGTGCACAAAAAGAGGATTGTACCCGAAATTAATCTGATTAAACGAAAGCTTCTTCCATTTCAAAAAATCATTTGACTGCGCCTTATCCAGAGTTGCCAGATTGGATATGGAAAGATTACCGGCGTATTTAATAACCGTTTCATTCTTTTTATCTTTGGTCAGAGAAAAATTACCTGCAGTTGAAATTACGCCGCGAGTAACATCGATTTTAACTTTATCGGTAAAGTAAGATTGAAAATCTCTGATATTGATATTTCTTAGATCAAGCTTCAAATCGGCGCCGAGCGGCTCTAACGCGAGAGTTCCCGCAGCCTTGAGTGAGCTTTTTTTATTAAGAAAACCGGACAACTCAACTTTTCCCGGTTCTCCTTTTTCGGTGGAGATATTTACTGCCGTAAAACTAAGCGGCGAAACATGTACATTTAGCTGCTCTGAAGGCTGAGAATCAATAAAGGCAATATCTGCTTTTTCCAACACAACATTATCAACTTTGAATTTAAAGTCGGATTTCTTATTAGAGTTTGTTGTCGATTCTTCTTTCTTGGAAGCTGATTTCCCTGTTTGTTTCTTTGTGAGATTAAGAAGATTTACTTCACCCCGTTTGTCACGGCGGATAACAAGTTCCGGGGATTGCAGCGTAATTTGAGCGAGATGAATATTCGGCACAAGAGGCTCAACCGAGGTCATATTAATATTTAAAGACGGCAGCTGAAGAATTTTGTTGTTCTGTAAATCATCAAGAACTATTTTTCTTAAGGTGATACCTCCGGAGAGGGCAAGTGAGGGTGATTTATCTTTATTGATAATGAAATGGACTTTTATTTTAGTGTCCAACCGCGCCGATTTCAATTGACAGTTCATTTTTGCGGGAATGTAATTAAGATAAAAAGGAATATCTAAATCCTCTATATCCACATCAAAACTGGTGGCGCGCGATGTCAGGAAAGGCTGGGTTTTGCCTACAAGCTCAAACTTATTATCATTTATTCTGGCGGAAAATTTAGGTTCCACATAGTCGGCCAGATAGTATTCGATATTGGAAACAAAGGGGACGGATATATTCATTTCCCTAACCGTATGACTTGTCTTATTCGGCGCATCCTGAAAATCAATTCCTCCGTTGACAATTTGAATGTTGTTTAGGGAGAAAAGGAATGGTTTTTCTTCTTTTTTGGTTTTGGTTTCGGCTTTGGCCTCATCGTGTGGAAGCAGATCGGAGAAATTGTAAGAGCCGTCCGGTTTGCGGGAAACACCTATGTAAGGATTCTTCAGGGTTATTTTTTTTAAAATTAATGCCCGGCGAAACAAAGAAGACGTCAAATCGGCTTTAACGTAGAGTTCATCAAAGGCGACAAAAGGTTTTGGCCTACCGGGATCTTCCAGTGTAAAACCTTTTATCGTTATTGAAACAGCGTAAGGATTGATGCTTATTTTATCAATGGACGCCTTTCTGTGCAGAGCTGCAGACATTTTTTTCATAATCAGCGGTTTGACAAGAGGCGGCGCGATAAAAAATCCGGCAATTCCCAAAACAACTAAAAAAACCAGCAATCCGATGATGATATTTTTTAAGATGCGCATATAATTGATCCTTATGCTTTAAATGGTTTCCTGCCGAATTAAGAAGAAAAAGCGACTCAAAGCCAAATAAATGACGAAAGCAAAGTAGCTTCCGTATTCAAAGTGGAACGTGGCAGTTATCATATCTTCAGTCAATTGGATAACGTTGTGAAGGCTCTGGAGGCAAGGCGTGCGAAGCTTTTGGAATGAGGCCTGCTTTTAGTAGGCCTCAGTGACAAAAAGCTAACGCGCAACGCTGCATACAGACCTTTTACAGCGTTATTGTTTGAATTCTTTTTCAATTCTCCGCATCGCTTCTTCCAGCCTTTTATCGGGGACGGTCAGCGATATCCTCACAAATCCTTCACCGTATTGTCCGTAAGCCGTGCCTGAAGCTACAACCACGGCTGTTTTATCAAACAGGCGATTTGTAAATTCCAGAGAAGTCATTCCTTTGGGGACGGGAACCCACAGGTAAAATGTACCACGCGGCGGATTAAAGTCAATGCCGATTTTTTTCAAGGTTTTGAGCACCAAAGCACGGCGTTTTCCATACAACTCGATCATTTTTTCAATAAAAGGCGCTTCATTT
>JBEKUA010000070.1:0-5923 GCA_049515495.1 Smithella sp.
CATCTGATGAAGCTTTTTTTCATCCACTAACAGATTTTCAATTACACCAAACAAATTACTGCCGCCAAGGTCTTTCTCCTGGATCACCACAGCAGCGCCTTCCGCGGCCAGAACCTGTGCATTTTTTAATTGATGGTCATTTGCGGCCCACGGGTACGGAATCAAAATCGCGGCCTTACCCGCGGCGGTGATCTCCGCAAGCGATGTGGCGCCGGCGCGACAAACAATTAAATCCGCATCCGCGTAAGCTGCGGCCATATCAACAATAAATGCCCTAACATCAGCCTGAATGCCGAATTGTTCATAAGCTTTTCTCACCTCTTGGGCTTGCTGTGAGCCTGTCTGATGAAGAATACGAATAGTATTTTTTATGCTCTGCAATTGCGGCAGCATATCCATGATGCTTTTGTTGATTGCCTCCGCTCCCTGCGATCCGCCGAAGATAAGCAGTTGCCGGTAATTTTTCTTTTCTTTTTCTTTACTGCGTCCCGCAACAAACGACGCCCTTACGGGGTTGCCGCTTAAAATCACTTTTGTTTGCTCAAAGCATTCCCGGGTTTGTGCATAGGTAACGAATATTTTATCCGCAAAATTACCTAAAATTCTATTAGTGATTCCGGGTATAGCGTTTTGTTCCGCGATAGCTGTCGGTATACTCATAAAATGAGCAGCAAGCACTGCCGGCCCTGAAGCATAGCCGCCAACGCCAAAAACAATGTGAGGACTAAATTGTTTCAAAATATGCCTCGATTGCCAAATGCTTTTTGGAATCTGATAAGCGCCCTTTATCAAGGCCTTAACTCCCCGTCCTTTAACTCCCTCAATATCAATTTCTCTGAGTTCGTAACCAAATTTATGAAGCAGCCTGCTTTCAATGCCTCTTTTTGTTCCGATAAAAACAATTTTTGTTTGATCATCTCTTTTTAAAAATTCTTCAGCGATGGCAATTCCGGGGAATAAATGCCCGCCTGTTCCACCTCCCGCAATTACAATGCGCATTTTTTACTCCACAAAATTAAACCGGTATAACCTTTCCCTTAACAAACATACCTCTATCTTTTGTTGATCACGTCTGTGTAGAAATATTCAGCAAAACACCCACAGCCGTCATACTCATAATAAATGCTGTCCCGCCATAACTTAAAAAAGGCAACACCAGACCTTTCAACGGTATGAGTCCCATTACACCGGCAATATTGATAAACGCTTCTAGAGAAATTACCATAGTTACTCCGGCAGCCAGTAATGTCCCGAAAAGATCGGGTGCTTTTGCAGCAATCATAAAACCACGAAGAGCAAAAACAGCGAACATGACTATTATAATCGTTACTCCGATAAAACCGGTTTCTTCGGCAATGATAGAGAGAATAAAATCGGTATGCGGCTCCGGCAAATAAAATAATTTTTGCATGCCATCACCTATTCCAACGCCGAAAGTTCCACCTGAACCAAAAGAGAGCAGCGATTGGATAATTTGGAAACCGGTATTATCCGCATCTTTCCACGGATCCAGAAAAGCAGTCAAACGCGTCAGCCTGTATCCTTTATACAAAATCAACGATACTCCGATTGGAATGAAAGCCCCTATCAAAAATAAAAGATGTTTTATCTGCGCTCCGGCTAAGCACAACATCGAGAGCAAAATAGTAGCGATAATTACAGCCGTACCGAAATCAGGCTCCAGTAAAATGAGTAAGATTACAACAGAGATAACAGCCAAAGGCACAAGAATACCTCTGGCGAAATTTTGCAGTTGATACGCTTTTCTGGTTAATAAATGTGCAAGAAAAACAACGACTGAAATTTTAACCATCTCGGTTACCTGAAAAGAAAAGCCGCCTAAATTCAACCAGCGGGTAGCTCCTCCGCGCTTCATTCCCAAAGGCGTCAACAGCAGGGCGAGTAACACAAATGACAATAACATTCCCGGATAAGCCCATTTCCTTAATTGCGTATACGGAACTTTAGTCATAATGATCATGGAAGTGAGACCTAAAAAAACAAACAAAAGTTGTTTTTTTAAAAAATATTGGCCGTCCTTAAATTTCTCAAGCGCGATAATGGAACTGGAAGAATAAATCATCGCCGTTCCCACAATCACCAGAATTAAAGTAACTAAAAGCAGGATAATATCCGGCAATTTATCTTCATTATGTTTAATAATGGCATCCATCTAAAGATTCCTCACTACATCCTTGAAGAAATTACCCCGGTCTTTGTAATTAGCAAATTCATCAAAGCTGGCACAACCGGGAGAAAGCAAGACAACATCGCCTGACTGAGCATCTTGATAAGCGCTCTGGATAGCTTCCCGTAATCCCGTTTTTTTTAAAACAGGCATCTCTTCACCAATCAATGACGCAATACGATTACGCGCTTCGCCAAATAAAATTACTTTCTTGGTTTTTTTCTTCAGCAACGGTTTCAGAGATTCAAAATCGCCGTTTTTATCGCGACCTCCCAAAAGTAAAATTACGGGCTGGGTAAATGTCTCCAGCGCCCGCAGAACGGAGCCGACATTTGTTCCTTTGGAATCATCGTAGAATTTGATTGAATTCTTCTCTCCCGCAAATTCGATCCGGTGCGGCAATCCGCTAAAATCTCTAACAGCCGCAATGATATCTTTCTGATTGCAACCGCAAAGACGCGCCGCCATTATCGCCGCCATCACATTTTCCACATTATGCAGTCCGGGAAGATTTATAATGCCCAGCGGATATTTTTCTTCATTAAACCCGGGCATTATCAGAACAATATCATTATCTTTAATAAATATTCCCTGGGACAAAACATCTTTTGAACTGAACTTTACAATTTGCGCATAAGTGGCATCGGCAATTCCATCCTGTTCCTGATCTGTGGCATTAAGAATCGCCCAATCTGTTTTCGTCTGATTAGCAAATATTCCCGCCTTAACGCGACGGTACTGGGCAAAAGACCCATGATAATTGATATGATCGCAGGTAATATTCAACAATATGGCAATAAACGGACGGAATTTCTCAATCCATTGAAGCTGAAAACTACTTATCTCTGCGACAATAAAATCATCCTTCTGAGATGTTTCAGCGTATTCAATCAACGGAGTGCCTATATTTCCGCCGACAAAAACTTTCTTTCCCGACCTTTGCAAGATTTCACCCAATAACGTTGTCGTTGTCGTTTTGCCGTTTGTGCCGGTCACAGCTATCACCGGAACTTTTAAAAACCAGTAAGCCAGTTCAATTTCACTGACAACAGGTATATTCTTTTTTTGCGCCTCCACCAATAAATCATTGTTCGGAGGAACGCCGGGAGAGGGCACAACCATGTCTGCGCCCTCTAAAACACGGGCATTATAATCGCCGACTTCCAGCCATTTTTCTCCGGCAATTTGCTTAAACTCGCCGCCCCATTGATCAGACTGTTTTTCGTCCGTTACCGCTACCTTCGCACCCTGATTTCCCAAGTATCTGGCGGTGGCAATTCCGGTTTTACCCATGCCGATTACAACTATTTTCTTGCCGGTAAATTCCATGTTTCCTCTAACGTAACTTCAATGTACTGATGGCCAGTAAAGCCAGTAAAATAGAAATGATCCAGAATCTCACAATTACTTTCGGTTCCGCCCATCCCTTCAACTCGAAATGGTGATGCAGGGGAGCCATCCTGAGAATACGCTTCCCGCCGGTTATTTTGAAATAACCAACCTGAAAAATAACCGAGAATGTTTCCATGACAAATATGCCGCCGACAATAACCAGTAATATCTCCTGTTTGGTTATAATAGCTATCGTGCCTAAAGCCCCGCCAAGCGAAAGAGAACCGACATCGCCCATGAAAATTTCCGCGGGATAGGCGTTGAACCAGAGAAAACCCAAGCCAGCGCCGACAATAGCCCCGCAAAAGACCGTCAATTCACCGACGCCGGAAACATGGACTATCTGCAAATAGGAAGCGACTTTCACGTTTCCGGCAAAATAGGCAAAAAGTAAATAAGTGGCAAAACAGATAACTACCCGACCAATAGCCAGCCCGTCCAGACCATCTGTTAAATTCACGGCATTGGCCGCGCCGACTATGATGAATGTAGAAAGCAAAACATAGCCCCAACCGAGATTAGGTAACACTGTCTTGAAGAAAGGAATTGTTATTTGCGAATTAAAACCAGGCTTAATATAAAGAATCATGCTGACGAATAAAGCTATTGTTATTTCTGCAGTCAATCTTGTTTTCCCGGAAACGCCCTTGGAACTTTTTCCGGCAAGTTTCCTGTAATCATCAATAAAGCCGGTCAATCCATAGCCAATTGTCACAAGCAGTATCATCCAGACATAAACATCGGAAAGATTTGTCCAGAGCAGTGTGGATACAACCACGGCCAGAATTATTAATATTCCTCCCATGGTTGGGGTACCTTTCTTGGCAAGATGGCTTTGTGGCCCATCATCTCTTATCTGCTGGCCTATTTGCATTTCCTGCAATTTCTGGATCATCCACTGGCCCAAAAACAGACAAATCAGAAGCGCTGTAATAGATGCAATAATAGTCCTGAACGTTATATAACGAAATACGTTAAAAAACGAAAACGTAGTATGTAAAGGATATAATAAGTAGTAAATCAATTTTAATTTACTCCTGATTAATTAATCGTTTTATTATTTTCACTAATCTTATCACCGCCAAAATCGTCACAAATCTGAGACACAATTTTTTCCATTTTCATCCGGCGGGAACCTTTTACCAGAATCCAATCACCTTTTTTTAAATGTTTCTTTAAGTAAGTCATACCTTTCTCATCGCCGGATAAAAAGAAAATATTCTGGGGTGAGAGGCCTCCTTCCATAGCACCGGCAGCGGTAACTTCTGAAAAATCACCTTGAAGGAAAAGAGTATTAATGCCGATAGTAGCTATCAACATCCCAATTTTTCGATGCATTTCGACAGCATCTGCTCCTAACTCCAGCATGTCGCCAAGAAATACATAACCATTATGGCCGTTTTTTAAATCTTTCAACGTCATCAGAGCTTCACGCACTGAAGCAGGATTGGCATTGTATGAATCATCCAGCAGGAAAGCGCCGTTATGCAGTTTGATCATTTCCATCCGTCCGCTAAATGGCCGGAACGCGGTCAGGCCTTTTGAGATCGTTTTGTGATCTATGCCCGCTGCAACAGCCGCAGCCGTAGCCGCCATAGCATTATATACATGATGAAGGCCGGCAATTTTCATCTTTACCTTTTGCGCACTGCCACTGATGACTAAGTTAAAGTGCATTCCCTTTATGCCGTTCTTTTCTATATCCCTTACAGTAACATCAGCATTAGGACTCATGCTGAAAGTAATTTTTCTGCCATTCCATTTTTCAGACGCAATCACAATGGCTTCATCATCAAGATTAATGATAGCAACTCCCGACGGCGGCAGGTTAAGAAACAAATCATTTTTTTCTTCCCGGACAACATCCATGGAACCAAACCCCGCCAGATGCGCCGGACCGATATTCGTAATCAATCCGATATTCGGTTCAGCAATCTGCGTAAGTCTCTTTATTTCTCCTCTGGTATTAGTACCCATCTCCAGAACCATCAATTCATGTTTTGAGGTAAGACGAAATATCGTCTGTGGCACTCCTATCAGATTGTTTAAATTCCCTTCTGTCTTTAGAATATTTTTCTTCCTGCTGATGATTGCCGCTATCATTTCCTTGGTAGATGTCTTCCCCGAAGAGCCCGTCACTCCAATCACAGGTATGGGAAACCTTTTCCTCCACTCATGAGCCAGGTCTCCGAGGGCTGTCAATGTGTCAGTAACCTTAATGACGGCAAACGTTTTATCCGTTGGGATTTGATTTATTTTTTCTTCATCGTGCACTAAGACTCCTGCAGCACCTTGCGTTAAAGCTCTCATCACAAAATCGTGGCCATCGAAATTTTCTCCTTT
>JBEKUA010000071.1:0-5907 GCA_049515495.1 Smithella sp.
TTTACGATGCGCTGACCTCGAAAAAAGGCATTGCCAACGCGGATTCTCTACCGGAAAAACAGCCGCCGGATCTGCAGACAAAGAATGAAGAAGAAGCCGCAAAAGGTAATTTTAGTATTGAAGCTCAAAAACCGCTGCAACCGGCAAATGACAAAAACAAGGCGACACAGGAACCTAAAGTAAAAGAAGCTGCCGCGGATGTTGCTTCCGGCAAAAATCAATTCATTGTTCAGGCAGCTTCTTTGAAAGAAAAAAGGAAAGCGAATCAAGTCAGTAAACAAATATCATCTTTGGGTTTTAAATCGGAAATAATAAAAACAGAAATTAAAGGTAAAGGGATTATGTTTCGCGTAACGGCCTTAGGTTTTGAAAATAAAGTTCAGGCACAGGAAGCGGCGCAAAAAATTTCTTCCAAAACCAAAACGAATTGCATTGTCAAAAGCATCGATAATGCGGCAAAGAATAACTAAAAAATATAACGGGTTGTTTAATTATGTTTGAAAGTCTGTCTGAAAAATTAGAAAATATTTTTAAAAAATTAAAAGGACGCGGAATTTTAAATGAGGAAAATGTAAATGCCTCCCTCAAAGAAATCCGCATGGCGCTTTTAGAAGCCGATGTTAATTTCAAGGTCGCTAAAGATTTTATTGAAGATGTCAGAACGCGGGCAATAGGAAAAGAAGTCCTCGACAGCATTACGCCCGGCCAGCAAATCGTAAAGATTGTTCATGACCGTTTAGTGGATCTTATGGGCGGGGTTAGCGCCAGTATCAAATTCGGCGCCCGTGTTCCTTCAGTAATCATGCTTGTCGGTTTGCAGGGATGCGGCAAAACAACCACCGCCGCAAAGTTGGCCCTGTTATTATCAAAAGAGCAAAAAAAGATTTGCCTGGTATCGGCTGATGTTTACCGGCCGGCCGCTATGGAACAACTGGCTGTGCTGGGAAAACAAATTAAAGCCGGTGTCTTTGAAGCCAATGGGTTAAAAGACCCTGTGGAAATTTGTGTTGGGGCCATGGAGCATGCAAGAAGAAACGGTTATGACGTGCTCATCATCGATACGGCAGGAAGATTGCACATTGATAACCTCTTAATGGAAGAATTAAAGCAAATTAAAGAGAAGGTCAATCCGGCGGAAATTATTTATGTGGCTGATGCGATGACGGGACAGGACGCCGTTAATGTCGGCATTAAATTCAATGAGCTTATCGGTATTGACGGCGTCATTATGACGAAAATGGACGGCGACGCGCGCGGCGGCAACGCGCTGTCTCTCAAGTCGGTTATTGGAAAGCCTGTTAAGTTTGTCGGTGTGGGCGAAAAAGTTGATAATCTGGAGGTATTTCACCCGGAAAGAATGGCTTCCCGTATTTTAGGCATGGGCGATATTCTCACTCTGGTAGAAAAAGCGCAGGCTAACATTGATCAAAAAGCAGCGCTTGAGCTGGAAAAAAGCATCCGGAAAAATAATTTTTCGCTGGACGATTTCCGCAATCAACTGGCGCAGATTAAAAAAATGGGATCCATGAAAGATATTTTAGGCATGATTCCGGGCCTGGGAAAAATGAAAGGGCTCAAGGATATGCAGCCTGATGATAAAGAATTGGTTAAGGTTACAGCTATCATTGATTCTATGACAAAAAGGGAGCGTTATAATCATTTGATCATTGATGGACGGCGGCGTAAAAGAATTGCTTTAGGCAGCGGAACATCCGTTCAAGATGTAAATCTTTTGTTGAAAAACTATGCAGAAATAAAGAAAATGATGAAAAGATTTAACAAAAAGGACGGCATTAAGTCTATGATGCGGAATTTCCCCTTTTAAAATTTAAAAAACTGTGATAAAAAAGATGTGTGAAAAATTATTATCTTAAGGAGGTAGTATTAAAAATCAATGGCTGTTAAAATTAGACTGACTCGTATGGGCGCTAAAGGCAAACCTTTTTATCGTATTGTGGCAGCTGATGCAGATTTTCCGCGAGATGGAAGATTTCTGGAAATTTTAGGCAATTATGATCCAAAAAAAAATCCGGCGGAAGTTACAATAAAAGAAAAACGTGTTCGCGACTGGTTGTCCAAAGGCGCCAAACCAACGCTAACGGTATCTAACTTACTTAAAACAAAAGGTATTGAGGCTAAAGTTAAATAAGACGGTTTTCCATTAATCTTTTAACATGTAATCAATTATTGACGAAATGATTTCTAAGAAGGAATTAATCAAAATCAGCGGAGGTTATGACTATGAAAGAATTGGTTAAGTTTATCTCTCAGGCTTTAGTGGATTTCCCGGATAAAGTTGAAGTCACTGAAATCATCGGCGAACAGACATCGGTAATCGAATTGCGTGTGGCAAAAGAAGATTTGGGTAAAGTAATCGGAAAACAGGGCAGAACTGCCAAAGCCATTCGGATGATTTTAAGCGCTGCTTCTGCCAAAGCGCATAAACGGTCAGTCTTAGAAATTATTGAATAGGCAAAAAATGGATCTCTTTGCATTTGGGGAGATTGTAAAAACTCGCGGTCTCCATGGTTGTTTAAAAGTATTATGTTATGTAGAGACAAAAAAAGATAGTTTTTCAAAACTTAAGTCTTTTTATATTGAAAAAAATTCAGGGCAAAAGGATCCTTTTGCCCTGAAAAAAATTGATGGTTCCGGAAATATTTTGTTTATCGAACTGGAAGAAATAAAAGATGTCGAATCGGCAAAGGCTTTAGTAGGATGTAAAGTATTTTTACCGACAGACATCATGGAAAAACTTCCGGAAGGTGAATATTACTGGCACGATATCATCGGACTGGATGTATACAGTGAAGAAGGCGAATATATCGGCATAATAGAATCGGTTTTCCCCACAGGAAGCAACGATGTTTATGTCTGCCGGGGAGAAAAAAGAGAGATTCTTCTTCCCGCTATCGCTGATGTGATTCGGAAGATAGACATAAATCGCCGGGTTATGACAGTAAAATTGCTGGAAGGATTGTAAAAGTGATCAATTTTGAAATCCTTTCCTTATTCCCCGAAATGTTTGTCTCTCCGCTGGATTTCAGCCTTTTAAAGAAAGCTCAGGAAAAAGGTCTTTTAAATATTTGCCTGCACGATATACGCGATTGGGCGGATGATAAGCATAAGATGGCTGATGACGCTCCTTACGGCGGCGGCTGTGGAATGGTCATGAAAGTAGAACCGGTGGAAAAGGCCTTAAGAGCCATCAGGAAACC
Organism: Smithella sp.; assembly: GCA_049515495.1. GTDB lineage: Bacteria > Desulfobacterota > Syntrophia > Syntrophales > Smithellaceae > Smithella. The sequence continues at coordinate 3,219 of JBEKUA010000071.1, forward strand.
TGAAGATGATTCCATCGTCGTGTTGATGACTCCCCAGGGAGAAGTCTTAAATCACAAAATCGCTGCACAAATGGCCGCCAAAAAGCATATAATTATTATTTGCGGCCATTATGAAGGGGTGGATGAACGGATAAGAGAACATCTGGTTGACAGGGAAATATCAATCGGTGATTATATTTTAACCGGCGGCGAACTTGCCGCTTTAGTTTTAGTTGATGCTGTTTCCCGGTTTATCCCCGATGTTTTGGGAAATCCTCTATCAACAGGCAATGACTCTTTTTCTGAAAACATTTTGGAATATCCTCAATATACGAGGCCGGCTAAGTATAATGACTGGACGGTGCCGGATGTTTTACTGTCTGGAAACCACGCCCGGATTGAACTCTGGCGCAAGAGAGAATCCCTTATAAGGACGTACAAACGACGGCCGGATTTACTGAAAATGCTCGAACTTTCAGCGGAGGATAAAAAAATTCTGGATGAAATTAAACAAGACGAGATATAATATCTTGATTTTGAGAAGTTTTTAATGTAGGGAAAGCAAATTTTTAAATCGAAAATGGTTTTCCGATTTAATTAAAACAATTTGGTTTATGCGGAAAAGCGTTAATGCTTTACATAGTTCTTTTACATTATCCGGTTTATAATAGGGAAGGCAGAATTGTAACCACATCCATTGCAAATATGGATATCCACGATATTGCCAGGCTGGCAAAAACATATGCAGCAAAGGGGTTTTACATCGTCAATCCTATACAGGAACAACGGAATCTGGCCAGGGAAATTATCGGTCACTGGCGGGAAGGTTACGGAGCGGATTACAATAAATTCCGGCAGGCCGCTTTTGAATTGGTCAGGATAAAAGAAAGCTTACAGGACGTTTTAACTGATGTTGCCGGGGAATCAGGATTTGTGCCGAAAATTGTAGTTACCGGGGCTAATTTATCAGGCGATCTTTTAGGGTTTGCCGAACTCAGGCAGATGTTGAAAAACAGCAAATTACCATATCTTCTTGTTTTTGGAACAGGATCGGGAATGGCCGCGGAAGTGATAAGGTTGGCGGATCATAAGCTTGCGCCGATTAAAGGCCATGAAAATTATAATCACCTTGCTGTACGGTCGGCGGTGGCAATTGTTTTAGACAGAGTCAAGAGCGTTTAAATTATAATTAATAATGCAATGATTGCAGGAGGAAATATAAATGAATGTTATAGAAATGCTGGAAAAAGAATATATGAGAGGCGATATTCCCGGTTTTAAATCCGGCGATACTGTAAAAGTACATGTGCGCATTATTGAAGGCCAAAAACAGAGAATTCAGGCTTTTGAAGGAATCGTAATACGTAAAAGACGCGGCAACAGCGGAGCTAATTTCACCGTGAGAAAAATTTCTTACGGTGTAGGTGTAGAAAGAACATTTCCATTGCATTCTCCGATTATTGATCAGATTGAAGTTGTAAGCCGTGGCAAGGTGCGCAGGTCGCGTCTCTATTACTTGAGAAACCTGAGAGGCAAAAAGGCAAGAATCAAGGAAGCGGGAAAATAGTAATAAATATTTTTATTACGTTTTAATAAACCTTATTTAAATTTGTTGCGCCGGCTTGCCAGAAAGGGAAGGGAGCAATCCCTTTATTTCTTCAATGGACACATTTGAAAAAATTGCCTATCAGGAAGGCTACCAGTTCATTGCCGGCGTTGATGAAGTTGGCAGGGGACCGCTAGCTGGTCCTGTTGTGGCTGCGGCCGTAATTTTACGGCCCGATTATGTGAATACGGAAATCAACGATTCCAAAAAGCTTCCAGCCGCAAAAAGAGAAATACTATACAAAATAATCCATAAAGATGCTGTTGCGATCGGTACTGGAATTGTCGATACGGAAACAATTGACCATATTAACATTCTGAGGGCGACGCTTCAGGCCATGCGTGAAGCAGTTCTGGAACTTCCCATTTCTCCCGATTTTCTTCTCATAGACGGTCTTCATCGTATTCCTGTAATCACTCCGCAGAAACCCGTAGTAAAAGGAGATAGCTTAAGTATTTCCATCGCTGCGGCGTCAATCATTGCCAAAGTAACCCGTGACCGGATTATGGAAATATATCATCGCCAGTTTCCCCAATACAATTTTATTCAAAATAAAGGTTATGGAACTAAAGAACACTGTGAAGCCATTAAACAATTCGGGATTTGTAAAATTCATCGTAAATCATTCCATGTCAAAAATTTAAAACAGACATCGATTCAATTTACCCCTTAAAATGAAAGATACGTCAAAAATTGATACGGGAAAACAAGGCGAAAAAATCGCGGCGGCCTTTCTTAAAAAAAAAGGTTATCGCATCATTGAAACAAATTTTCGTTGTGTTGCGGGAGAAATAGACATTATCGCGCGGGAGAAAAGTGAAATTGTTTTTGTTGAAGTCAAAACAAGAAAGTCCGCAGAATTGGGCTATCCTGAGCAGGCGGTGGGAATAAATAAGCAGAAGAAAATGTCACAACTGGCATTGTTGTATTTACAGAAAAAAAACATAACCGATACGCAAGCCCGCTTTGATGTTGTGGCTATAACGATATTGGCCTGCGGTAATGAGATTAGACTGATTAAGAACGCCTTCGACTTTATTGACAACCAATTCTGAATCAAAGCGCTATCTTTGTTGGCGTCGTTGTCGGCTTCCTCAACGTATT
>JBEKUA010000072.1:0-5901 GCA_049515495.1 Smithella sp.
ATCTCTCCGATTGATGGGCTCCGGCGTGTTAATATACTCTGAATTGATTACGGATGTTAATGTGCCTCCTTTTTTGCTGCCGGATTTCATGCCGGCTATGATTTGCGATTCGCGTGATAACGCCGGGGGCGCCTGCGGCGTGGTAACAGCCGGAGTGGAAGCGTCAGCGGCAACAGCGACGGGCTGCGCGCTTGTTTGCGATTGCGCCTGCGGTGTTGTGCCGAGAATATGTTTAATAATATTTTCGGAAAAATCGTTCACTTTGGGAATTATGTCATCGAGCGTCTGCGATTGAGTGGAAACGCCGATATCGGATTTTGTTTCGGCAATATCCGTCAGCTTCCCGTTAATGCTGATGCTGTTGCCTATTTTGGTAATGCTTCCCCAAACCACGTAATCGGATTTTAATTTTTTGCCGAGCTTAAGTGCGTTATCGCTTGACATATTTTTTATTTTAGATTTTTTCAGTTCTTCCAGCACAACATTTTTATCGGTAATGGTGATTTTATCAGATGAGTAAATGCGTGAGGAGAGCATTTCCTCTATCCCCTGTTTAACATAATCGATATTATCCGCGCTGTTTACGGAGAAAGGTAAAATTGTTACGATGTATTTATCTTTTGCCCACAGTGAACCGGAAGCAAGCAGAATTATTGTTAAACAAAATATATATTGTAAAATTTTTCGCATGTTTGTCTCCTATTGTAAAAGTTTAGTTTCTCTTAATTACACTTTTAATGACTTGTCGAGGTGCAACTACTAACATTTAAAAAAGTATTATTCAAGACTGATTTCACAGGAGATATAAGGTTCCTTATTTCTTCCTTATTTGTTTATGTTTTGCAGGCAACGGTATGATTTTAATAGATATATATATTCAGGCGGCTCTAAGCGGCACTACGTAAAACATGATTGCGAAAAAATGGCAAATGCTGCCGGCAAGAACAAATGAATGCCAGATCGCGTGATTAAAGGGAAGTTTTTCCCATGAATAAAAGATAGTCCCCAGCGTATAGGCCAGGCCGCCGCAGATAAGAAGGGTAAGACCGCCCCCGGGCAATACGTGCATAAGCGGTTTAATGGCAAATATAATCAGCCAGCCCATTACAATATAAGCAATAGTCGAGATAATCGCAAAGCGGTGGACGAAAAAGATTTTAAATAATACGCCTATTACAGTTAAAGACCAGACTAAAGCAAACATGCTCCAGCCCAAAATGCCCCGCAGGGTTACAAGCAAAAACGGTGTGTAAGTTCCGGCAATCAAGACATAGATACAGGAATGATCTATAATTTTAAAGGTGTGTTTTATTTCGGGTTTTCGAAAGCTGTGATAGAGGGTTGATGCGGTGTAGAGCCCAACCAGAGCTATGCCGAAAATTATAGAGCTGACAATGTGTATGGCACTGCCGTACAGGCTGGAAAAAATAACCATGACAACCAGCGCGGCAATGCTGATTATAATCCCGACGCCGTGAGTTATGCTGTTAAATATTTCTTCTACAAAACTGTATTGGGATTTCTTTTCCATAAAGGGTTTATCCATCTTTCAAATTTCTTTTAATTTTATAGGTTTTTGTGTATATAATGTCAATATTAAATTTCCTGATTAAAGGAATACAAATTCTAAAACAAAGCGCTATTTTTGTTGGCATCGTCGTCGGCTTCCTCAACGTATGTTCATATACGTCTCCGAAGCCTCCTCCTTGCCGCCTCAATATCATCTTTGTTTTAGAACTTGTTATTGACAGTTAGATTGGAGTAATACAAATTCTAAAACAAAGCGCTATTTTTGTTGGCGTCGCTTACGGCTTCCCGGAACAATTGAATAATATGCCTCGTCGCCTCATCCCAGCCGCCTCAATATCATCTTTGTTTTAGAACTTGTTATGGACAGTCCGCTGATAATAAATGAAATAATTAAGGAGAAAAACCGTGATACCAAGATATTCCCGCGAGCAAATGACCATGATTTGGAGTCAGGAGAACAAGTATCAAAAATGGCTGGATGTTGAAATATCAGCCTGCGAGGCAATGGCCAAGCTTCGCAAAATACCCCAAAAGGCGCTAAAAAATATTAAAGAGAAAGTTTCTATTGATGTCGGGCGTATTGATGAAATCGAAAAAACCACAAAACATGATGTCATTGCTTTTTTAACTTCTTTGACGGAAAAAGTCGGTGAAGACGGACGCTTTATTCACATGGGCATGACTTCCTCCGATGTGCTGGATACAGCGTTTGATGTTCAGTTAAAGGAATCGGCTGAAATTTTATTAGAGGATATTGATAAGCTGCTGGCGGTCTTAAAAAGGAGAGCCTTTGAACATAAGAATACTTTAATGATCGGCAGGTCGCATGGAATCCACGCGGAACCGATTACCTTCGGTATGAAGATGGCGTTATGGTATAAGGAGATGCAGCGCAATCGCGCGCGTCTCGTGCAGGCTAAAAAATCCATAAGCGTCGGCAAAATATCCGGCGCTGTCGGCACATTTTCTTTTATCGATCCGTTTGTGGAAGAGTACGTCTGCGGCAAACTCGGTTTAAAACCCGCGCCTGTTTCGTCCCAGATCGTTCAACGCGACCGTCACGCGGAATTCTTTACCACTTTGGCGATCATCGCGTCTTCGCTTGATAAGTTCGCTCAGGAAATAAGGCTTCTGCAAAGGACAGAGGTCAGAGAAGCCGAGGAATATTTTTCGCCCGGCCAGAAAGGTTCTTCGGCCATGCCGCATAAACGCAATCCCGTGCTTTCGGAAAACATATCGGGGCTCGCGAGGCTTGTGCGTTCTTATGCCCTCGCCGCGCTGGAAGATGTCGCCCTGTGGCACGAACGCGACATCAGCCATTCTTCGGCGGAACGCGTCATCGGACCGGATGCCACAATCGCTCTTGATTTTATGCTGGGCAGGTTTACCGGCCTGATGGATAAACTTGTTGTTTATCCCGAAAGGATGCTTGCCAACCTCAACATGACGCACGGCGTTATTTTTTCTCAGATGGTGCTTTTGGCGCTAATTGATAAGGGCACGACGCGCGAAGATGCCTATGTTATTGTACAAAGAAACGCGATGAAATCATGGCAGGAAGGTTTGGAGTTCCGGGAGTTGCTCGAAAAAGATCCCATCGTAACCAGGTACATTAAGAAAAAAGAACTGGGAGCGATTTTCAATGTGAAAAATTTCCTCAAGAATCTGGATTTTATTTTTGACCGGGTCTTCAAAAATAAAAAATAGAAAATAGCGGCGAAATTTTTAAGTCCTCTTTTGGCCCTCCTTTAGAGGGGGTGTCACCGGCGATGGGGGAGGAAATAAAGAATTTCCACCCCCTTAATCCCCTCGTCAACATGCGGCAAATCGCGCAAAAAACCGTATTGGATTGAATACTGTTTACTAATGATATTAAAGCAAAGAACGATTGTATTTATCCTTTATAAATAAATAGTTACAGCGTTTAGATAATAATTTGGTTGAATATTTATAAGGATTGGAAAACCTGAAAGAAAGGATAAAAAGGCGCGGGATCAGTCAGTAAGAAGATAAGATTCGATCATCTTCTTTTGATTATAACCAAGGTTTACGAATTCAAATCCAACTATTTTGTCATTTATCCGGATGATTCGGATTAAAACTTCAACCCAGTCATCGCTGATATTGATTTTCAGGGAGTAAACATCGCCGACATCAAGGTTTAATTCATCAACTTCAAAAGAAGCTCCTCTTGCGGAGATGTCATTTATTTCAACGGTTATGGTGTTCTCTGCTGAAAGAATACCTGACAAGGCACATTTTTTTCGGGGCGCCGTTCTGGTGTCAAAGAGTATTTGATACTTCGCGCCGCATGTACAAGTTCTCTCCAGAACCCTATTTTGCAATTCCTTTCCGGGCTTATTGTGGCTCTCTAGGCCGCATTGCGGACACATGACTGTTGCCCAGCCCAGGGGACTTATGGAGACTATTTGATACATGTTGCATCTCCTTTTTAAAATCAGTTCCTTTTAACAAGGATTTCTCGTCATGAACCTTTTTTATCTTCTGTTTTTTTGACCTCAGCTCCTTCATCAGATTTCTTTTGCGGTTCTTCCATAGCTTTTTTGAAACCTCTGATGGCCTTTCCAAGGCCTGCTCCTATTTCGGGAAGCTTTCCCGGTCCAAAGATGATCAGGGCAATAACCAAAATGATGATCAGATGCGTGGGTTGAAAAATTCCCCTAAACATTGTTTTGTCTCCTTAATCTATTTATCCCTTATTATAACATATAATCCGAAGGATATTGCATTAAAATAAATTCATTTGATCCGCCAACCGAATCTGCTGAAAATCAGCGGTTTTTTGATTATTTCCGTCTGAAAGACACGTTTTATTACTGATCCGCATCGGATTATTCGATGCAGGAAATTTTGTGATATGTTGATATCTCTTTTATAGCTATTTTTTTCTTTAACAATTCTTCAGGAGGTTTGTTTTTTAAACAATAGGATTGTTCCAAATAAATATAGACAGGGGACATTTTTGAATTGAATATTCTTGATTCAATCAACATTTCATTAAAAATATTATCGATCCCCAAATCTTCCTGAATAAACCCTCTTATCTCCGGACAGGGAATCGTCTCTTCTTTATAATTGTTCGCTATTTCAATATAACCAATGTAGTTGCTAAATTCTTCTTCTAAACTCTTTACCGGATTAAAAATAACACTAATGTTTTCAAATCCGGGAACCGGGATAACTCCTCTATAAGAAACATGGCTTGTTTTACGCAACCAGAATGATGTTGAGATATTTTTCCCGAAAAACGTCGTTGATTTATCTCTTTCCAGAATCATAAAACTAATTGGTAAAAGAGAGTTTATAAATTTATGAAATTCATTTAACATTTCAGGCGACCATGTTCTCGGGAGTGTTTGAGTAGAATTTGGGGACATGATTTTAATCCTTTCATTTCTAATTTATCCAAAGATTTACGATTTCATTTCCCTGAAATAAAAACCTGTTCCCTCTGTGCATGAAAGCGGTTAATAATATTATTTAGATAAGCATGCTTATTTAAGATATTTATTATCTTGTCTCCATGAGATGTAATCCGCCAGTTTCCGGATCGCTTCAGCGGGTGTATGAACGAATTCCACACCCGCATCGTAAGACTCATCATCACAGACGATTTTAATCCATTTTACTTTTCCCATGGCTGTTATCATTTGTTTAAGATTTTTTAATTTGATATCCATCTTGAGAACGGTATCGACGGGTAAAAAAATATTAGCATGAATTCTGGCGCCTGAGGAGGAGATATCCTTGCTGTAATTATAGATAACTTTTTCTTTAGTAGGCTTTCCTCCCAAGGAGATGATAGTTACGGTGATCTCGCTCTCCTCCTCCAGCCGTTTTGCTTTTCTTTTTTCGTCCATAATGATCACTTTCACCCTTTATTTCAGAGTTTCTCAAACCATGGACACATTCTACTTTCTATTATCTCAATAGATTATTAAAAAAACAAGGTTTTTTTGATAGCCGATGAGACATTATTTTTCAGTAAAATACGGGATGTCCTGTTTGTATTTCAACCATTTTAAAAAGAAGTGCACAGAGATATTTCACAAAGCTATTTCACGGATAAGCCGCAGTCCGTTATCCCGGAAGACCGCGTCATAGAAGGCCTGTGACAGATCAAGTCCCAGCAGAGTGTTTATCTCATCCTCACGGGGGAACAGGACGTTAGGGAAGTCCGAACCATAGAGGATCCGTTCCCGATGCGCCTCCAGAAAGTCGCCTCCGAGATTAAACATAGAACCTAAGCCCGGAAGGAAGGAAAAAGCCGTGTCCATATAGAGTAGGGGATGACCGCTAAGCAGAGCGCCGAACGCGTCGTACTCAAGCGCCCCCATATGCGCGATTATC
>JBEKUA010000073.1:0-5884 GCA_049515495.1 Smithella sp.
AGATTTGGTAATCTTTCCGCTGATAAGGTACTGGCGGGAAGTATAGACGCCAATCTCGCGCCCTTCGGTATCGTCGCCCAGAAGCAGTTGGATCGCTTCGCGGGCTGTTTTACCCACGTTGTCCGTAACGCCGGGCTTAAAGCCCACTTCAATCAACCAGCCGAAATCGGCGGCCAATGGTTTGTTTATGGAAAAATTCTGTATGACCGGATCGGAAAGGGGGCCGGCGGCGGCTTTCTTTAGTTCTTCTTTGGTCAAATCACCGGCGATTGTGTATACTTCAATTGTGCTTACTTTTTTGACAGGAAGGGAGAAGTTATCAATAATCCTTTTTTTTACTTTTTCCCCAAGAGCGTCGCGGATGCCTTTTTTAAAACCAACTTCAATTCTACTGGCCATATTCAACCTTAAAATAAGCGGATTTTAACCCGCCGGAATTATGCAGATGTTGCTTTATATCCAAAAGACATAAAATATGCAACTTACAAATATGTCCGGAAATAAATCCGGAAAATCTTTCATACCACTAGGCGCCAAATGAAAACAATGTTGAAAATGGTCATTTCGCTTGACATGACGGTATTTTAACCGTTATATTCTGCAGTCATTTCCAGCGCAGAGCTTTGCAGGAAAATCTTCATAAACCTAGATAAAAAAGAGTTTTTGTCGCCATCTCTGGAGATTTCTATAATGATAAATTTTATCCAACCCGTCACGGAGATACAATGGAAATAATTCTGATTATAATAATTATTGTCCTGTTGCTTGCCGGCCTTGTCGTTTTGTATTGGCGGACCGGGCGTAATGCGGCTGATCTCGCGCCGCTTTTAAACAAACTGGATACTCTGCGGGATTTTCAGGAAAGAACCGACCGCTCGGTGCGCGACGAGATCGCGCGTTCACGAACCGAAACGCAGATGTCTTCACAGCAGGAGAGAACCGAACTGGCGGCGGCCATGAAATCATTCGGAGATACAGTTCAAAAAAGCATCGCCGAAATTGCTAAAATGCAAAACGATCAACTGGAGAGTTTTTCCAGACATCTGTCGCTGCTTGCCGCCGCAAGTGAAAAAAAGATGGAGGATATCCGTCTGGTCATTGACGAAAAACTCAGGCAGATTCAGGAAGACAACGCCCGCCAACTCGACCGAATGCGTGAAACGGTTGACGAAAAACTGCAAAGCACGCTGGAGAAGCGCCTGGGCGAATCCTTCCGTCAGGTTTCCGAACGGCTTGAACTGGTTCATCAGGGATTGGGCGATATGCGCAATCTGGCTGCCGGAGTGGGTGATCTGAAGAAGGTACTGACCAATGTCAAGGCGCGCGGCACTTGGGGAGAAGTACAGTTGGGCGCGCTTTTGGAAGAAATCCTTTCACCGGAGCAATACTTAAAGAATGTCAAGATAAACGAAAACGGAAATGATTTTGTCGAATTTGCCATCAAGCTCCCGGGTCAGGGCGACTCTCCCGCCGATTCCGTGCTGATTCCCGTAGATGCCAAATTTCCTGTGGAAGATTATCATCGATTGCTGGACGCTCAGGAAAAGGCTGATGCCGCGGCGGCGGACGAGGCCGTCCGGCAACTTGAGGCGAGCATCAAAAAAGCCGCCAGGGACATTTCCCAGAAATATATTTCTCCGCCCAAAACAACGGATTTCGGCATTATGTTTCTGCCGTCGGAGGGGCTTTACGCGGAAGTCATCCGCCGCACGGCTCTGGTTGGGCAGTTGCAGCGGGAGCTCCATATTGTTGTTACCGGTCCCACCACGTTTGCAGCGTTTTTAAACAGCCTGCAGATGGGTTTCCGGACGCTGGCTATACAAAAGCATTCCGGCGAAATCTGGAAAGTTCTGGGCGAGGTAAAAACGGCGTTCAGCAGATTTGGCGACACGCTGGACGCGGTACGTAAAAAGCTTGAACAGGCCGCCAGTTCAGTGGATGAAGCTCAGAAAAAAACGCGGACTCTTTCCAATAAACTGAGGTCTGTTGAAGCAACGCCGGACGAGGCGCTCTCCACCGAAATTCTGCTTCAAGATAATATACCCGCAGGACATGAAGATATTTAACCTTAAGCCGATTTTATTTTTTTAAAATTATCGGGTGATGCCGGTTAATATTTTGTTTTATCGTAAGGGGAATTATGGGGAAACATATTGTTGAACGGAGAAGTGATGATCGCAGACAGGTTGATCGCCGGCAAATTCAGCGCAGAACAATAGAGCGCCGGGAACATCTGCGTAAAGAACAGCAGGAGAAGCTTCGCGAAAATCAGGAAAAACACCGCGTCCTTCTTGAAGATATAAAAGACTCCTATTATGAAGCCGATATTAATGGCAGATTTATTGTTGTCAATAACGCGATGTGTAACTCTCTGGGATATATGCGTGAGGAATTAATCGGACAAAAATACCGGAAATTCGTGGATAAAGCAGCGCTTGAAACACTGTGGCAGGCGGTGGCTAGAAGCTACAAAACAAATGAACAGATTAGTCTGCTGGATATGGAAGCCACCAGAAAAGACGGTACGAAACTGATTTACGAAGCTCTGATTTCTATTATAAAAGACACTGACGGCGTGCCTGTAGGATTTCGGGGCATTTCCCGGGACGTGACCCAACGCAGACAGATGGAAGCCTCGTTGAAAAGGAATCAGGAAGAACTGATTAAAAAAAACTTCGAGATTGAGAGAAACAGAAAAGATATCCAACTTACTCTGGAAAGACTGGAGAAATCCCATGAGGAACTGAAAGCCTCCCAGTTAAAAATTCTCCAGCAGGAGAAGATGGCTTCCATCGGAGAGCTTGCTGCCGGTGTGGCCCATGAAGTGAACAATCCCATGTCCTTTATATCGAGCAATCTGGAGACGCTGGGTAAGTATGTCAATCGTCTGATTGATTTTATCCAGACCCAGTCGGAAGCGGTCAAGTCTCTTAATAATCCGGCTGTGATCAGGAAAATTAACAAGAAGAGGAAGGAATTAAAGCTGGATTATATCATGGAAGACATGAAAGTAATGCTCAAAGAATCTCTTGACGGTTCAGAAAGGGTGAAAGGAATTGTCCACGAACTTAATTGCTTTTCCCGAATGGACGAAGAAGAATATAAAGATGCCGATATCAATGAGTGTATCGAGAGCGCCATCACTATAGTCTGGAATGAACTGAAATATAAATCCACCCTGGAAAAAAATTACGGCAATCTGCCTCTCACAAAGTGTTATACAAGGAAAATTAATCAGATATTTGTGAACCTCTTGATTAATGCCGTCAATTCCATCGCACAGCGGGGAATAATCACGATTAAGACATGGCAGGCAGACAGTTCAGTCTGGATGGAGGTCTCCGATACAGGTTGCGGAATACCGCGGGAGAATCTGGCTAAAATATTCGAGCCATTTTTCACAACCAAGGATGTAGGCAAGGGAACAGGCCTGGGACTCAGCATTACCTATGAAATCGTCCGGAGGCATAAAGGAGAAATTACGGTTAAAAGCGAAGTGGGCAAGGGGACATCATTTACGGTAAGGATACCGATCGTTTAACAAAACAAATGCGCAGACATAACGTAATGTTTTTATCAGGCAGACTGCATTGAGTCATTTTTCGTTTGACAAGTAGTTTTGTCTGTGATTTACAAATCGGCAAAAATATTAAGAAGTTGGCGGAAGTTGTCTGATGGAAAGATCCGCGGACAAAATGTAGCCCAGAATCAGCTGTTTTCATTTATTATGGCATGGTCTGGTTCCCATGGAGTTAATCGCCAAAACAAATCTAAAACAGATCAATTAATAGCCATGGGAACAACACAAAAGAGTTAATGGATTTTTTTAATTGCGGATTTATAGTTGAATAAATATTAGTGGAGGTGTGTATGTCGAAAAGTATTTTCAGGACAATGTTTGTGTTGTTTTTCAGTCTTTTGATGGCCGGAGCAGTCTTTGCCGCTCCTTCCGTAAAAATTGGCGCATTATTTTCCGTGTCCGGTCCAGCTTCATTCCTGGGTGAACCGGAGCGCAATACAGCGGAAATGATGGTGGCGGAAATAAACAAAGCCGGAGGAATAAAAGGGCGTAAACTGGAACTTATAGTATATGACACTCAGGGCGATGCCACCAAGGCAGTGCAGGCCGCAAACAAGCTGATTAAAGACGATAATGTTGTGGCTATTATTGGCCCCAGCACGACAGGCGACAGCATGGCAGTGATTCCCGTGGTCGAAAAAGCTGAAATACCTCTTATTTCCTGCGCGGCGGGAATTAAAATAACCGACCCGGTTAAGAAATGGGTATTTAAAACAGCGCAAAACGATGTTTTGGCCGTCATGAAAATTTATAAGAATTTGCAGAAGCAAAATATTAATAAAATAGCGATACTTACTGTCTCTGACGGATTCGGTTCTTCCGGCAGGGAACAGCTTAAATTGCAGGCTAAAGAGTTTGATATAAAGATAATTTCAGATGAAACCTACAGTCCCAGTGATAAAGATATGACAGTTCAACTGACGAAAATACGCCAAAGTGATGCTCAGGCTGTTATTTGCTGGGGAACCAATCCGGGACCTGCCATAGTCGCCAGAAACGCCAAACAACTTGGGATAAAAATTCCTCTGTATATGAGTCACGGCGTTTCTTCGAAAAAATTTATTGAGCTTGCCGGTGCAGGCGCCGAAGGAATTATCCTTCCTTCCGGACGGGTCATCGTCGCTGATCAACTGCCCAATTCCGATCCACAGAAAAAAGCCCTGATGAACTATGTAAATAAGTACAGAGAACACTATAAGGTAGAAGGCGATCACTTTGGCGGTCATGCGTATGACGCGATTATGCTGCTTACGAAAGCAATGGAGAAGGCAGGATTTTCTCCTTCGGCAATTCGTGATCAGCTCGAAAAAACTAAAAAAGTTGCAGGTATCGGCGGAACTTTCAGTTTTTCTCCACAGGATCATGCCGGTTTGAACAGCGATGCTTTTGTTTTGGTACAGGTTGAAAAAGGCGACTGGAAATTGATTAAGTAATGACGTAACAATTGATTTAAGTCGATTAGCTTTGTAAGCGGTGTGGGATGAAACGCCCACGCCGCTTTAATATTTATCGAAGAACCACAACATAAATTTATTCCATTTCTAAATCAAAGATGATATTGAGGCGGCTAGGTCCCATGCGACGAGGCGTATTATTATGCATACGTTATGGATACCGACGACACCAATGAGAATAGCGCTTTAATTTAGAAATGGAATTGCAAATGGACAGCTTCCGGCAATTATTTCAATATGTTTTATCCGGCCTTTCCAACGGCGCTATTTACGCCCTTATTGGTTTTGGTTTCGCCATAATTTATAACTCTACCGGAATTATCAACTTTGCCCAGGGCGAGTTTGTTATGCTCGGCGGAATGCTAACGGTTTTTTTTCTGGCTGTTTTTAAACTGCCGCTGGCGGTAGCAATAATTCTTGCCATTATTATTTCGACGATTGTCGGTGTCTCTTTCGAACGTCTTGCCATCAGGCCATTGAAGAATGCCAGTCCGTTGAGCCTGATTATTATTACTATCGGTGCGAGCATTTTTATGCGCGGCGGAGCTATGCTTATCTGGGGGAAAGATACTTACGCTCTGCCTGCTTTTTCCGGTAACGATCCTCTTTATATTGCCGGCGCTACTATTCTTCCTCAGCACCTCTGGATTTTAGGAGTAACCGTTTTAATCATTATCGGCAGCAGGATATTTTTTAATTACAGCATTGCCGGTAAAGCCATGCGTGCCTGCTCTTATAATCCTCTGGCTGCCGGGTTAGTCGGCATTAATGTTAAAAATATGGTTATGCTCTCTTTTGCTATCAGCTCGGCTATCGGCTCGATGGCGGGAATAATCATTGCTCCGCTGAC
>JBEKUA010000074.1:0-5824 GCA_049515495.1 Smithella sp.
GCCAGCAGCGCCAATGCCAATGCGTGCGCCCCGCTTCCTTCCGGGCCGATTGCAATACGCTTTCCACTGAGTTGTGAGAGAATTTCCACGGATTGGGGCAGGCGATAAAAAATTAAAAGAGGTTGATAGGAAACACTGCCCAGAGAAATCAGATGATTGATATTTTGTCCTTTAGCCAGTCCGGCTTGAACAAAGCCAATATCTACTTTAAAAGCCGGGTCCGCAAGCCGTTTCAGGTTATCCGCGGAACCGGCGGAGGTCAGGATTTTCACTTTCACGCCGTCGTGAGCCAAAATTTCGGCATATTTTTGGGCGACTTTATAGTAAGCGCTGCCTGCTTCGCCACTCGTGATTATTATTGTTTTCGGCGGCGCGGAATGAAAAAACCAGAAACAGGAAAAGAAAATAATCAGGCCGACAATGATCATGGTCGCAATGGACGCCGTACTATTCATTCCGAAATTATCCATGAACATCGCCAAAATCTTATTGCTGTATCCGTTATCAAGCGGTTTGGGGGTGTTTTTCATATTTTATGATCTCTTGTAATTTATTGCAGCAGGTTAAAGCAATGGAATTTAAAAATCAATCATTTAAACCCGGGCGTTTTTTACCATCGCAAACGATTGTAAGTCCACGATATATTTATTTTCCCAGAAGCGTCGGGAGTATTTTTATGAAAACATCGGGTTCGATGCAGTACTTTCCCGTAAAGGGATAATCCAGGGAGATAATTGTAAAAAGTGAAAAGGCAATCATCGCGGCCAGGAACGAAGCCATAATTAAATGTTCTGTGAAGTTTTCCGTGCCGAAAAACATTGTAAAACCGATAGTGATAAAGCTTCCGGCAAAAAGGACCATATACAGAATCGGATGAATGCCGGAACTGGCATAGAGAATACGTTGCCTTCTTAGTTCACTGGCTTCATTCAATTTCTTGATGGATTCGGCTAAAAATATTTTTTGCGTTTCGTTTTTCGGTTGAAAACCGCTATATGAAAGAACTATTTTTTCCTGAAGCTCATGTACCCTGGAACTTCTTTTACCTCTTTCCATTGTTTTCCATTCATCATTGATAATCGCGTAAACATAATCCGTCAGTTCACCTTTGAGCAGGGTGCGAAATTCGGCAGGAAACGACATTGTGTTCTGATATAGAGAAGCAATGCAATTAGCTTCACTGCTGGTTATTTCATTGGCTTTGTCAAATTGTTCCCAGGTGACGACAACTGTGAAAGCAAGAATAACAGCATAAATGACGCCGAGAGTGGCGAAAATAAAACCGGCAATATCGTTGTGGTTTTTACAGCGTTTATAAGGATAAAATTTCCTGATGATGACAAGACCGATCATGGTTGAAAAAACATAGAAAAAAATAATTAAAAAACCAAGCAGAAAACTCGGTACGTGGATGAGCAGATACTGGATAAAGGGCATAACTCTCTCCTTATAAATATACTCCGGCCGGTTATTGCGATCATAAAAAACTCACTATTTCTAGTGGTTTATTATGCTTTATCGAGCTTTGTTGAATTAGGTCTTGGTGGAGATGAGGGGGATCGAACCCCTGGCCTCGGCGTTGCGAACGCCGCGCTCTCCCAGCTGAGCTACATCCCCAACCTTAAAATTCCTATTAGGAAAAACGTAAGGGAGCATATATTATTGATTGTCTTAGTGTCAAGAAATTGTTAGTATAATTCTTGGATTGACAAAACAATTAAGTTTTTCCTATATTCATAAATAATTTGTGAAATAAAACTCTATAAAAAATACATACGCGGTAACAAATTTAATATTTATTAAATATTTGATTTTTTTCCAGAAGAAAAAATGGTAAAAGATGAAACAATTCGTCATAAGGAGAAAGTAAATGGCAAAAATTGATGCTTTTTTTCATCTTATGCACGAGCAGGGTGCATCAGATCTCCATCTTATTTCCGGTCAACAGCCTGCTATTAGAATCCGCGGTGATATTGAGAGAATTAAATACGATGTTCTCACTAATGACGCTCTAAAAGTGCTTCTTTACGAAATTACGCCTGAGCATAAAATTAAATTTTTCGAAGAAACAGGCGATGTTGATTTTGCTTACGAAGTCCCTGGTCTCGCGCGTTATCGCGTAAATTACTTCCAACAGAAAAACGGCATAGGCGCGGTTTTTCGTGAAATACCCGATAAAATTTTATCTTGCGCAGAATTGGGACTGCCAAGCGTAATATCAAAATTAGCGACTCTGCCACGCGGCCTTGTGCTGGTCACCGGTCCAACCGGCAGCGGCAAATCCACAACGCTGGCAGCCATTATTGACGAAGCCAACCGCCTTCGCAGAGACCACGTTATTACAATTGAAGATCCTATTGAATTTGTTCATAAAAGTCAAAACTGCATCATTAATCACAGGGAAGTGGGACTTCATACCAGAAGCTTTTCTGCAGCTTTGCGCGGAGCATTGCGTGAAGACCCGGACATCATTCTGGTTGGTGAAATGCGCGATCTGGAAACTATCTCTCTGGCTATAGAAGCCGCGTCCACAGGCCATCTGGTTTTTTCCACCGTCCATACAACCAGTGCGGCAAAAACAGTTGACAGAGTAATCGAAGTTTTTCCGGCATCCGAACAGTTGCAAATCCGCTCTACACTGGCAGATGGTTTACGCGCGGTTGTTTCGCAGGTTCTTTTTAAGAGAATTGACACGAAAGGCCGTTGCGTCGCTCTGGAGATTTGCATTGCCACACCCGCGGTTCGTAATTTGATCCGCGAATCCAAAACCTATCAGATTCCTTCCATGATGCAGACGGGCAAGAAATATGGAATGCAGCTTTTGGACGATGGAATTATGGATATCTACAATCGCGGATGGGTAAGCGGCGATGAGGCTTATATCAAGGCCAACGATAAAACCAGATTCCGTCCGCTTTTGAAACATCCGCCAACAGACTTCACTGAAGCATAAATCATCGCGGGGATAGCTTATGAGAAAACCGGAAATAGATTATATACTGACAAAAATGTTAGAATCTCACCCGAACATTTCCGACTTCATATTAACCGTGAATAAACCTTTGCAGGTATATTCCGCCGGTCAATTAATCAGTGTTGATTTAAGGCCGTCTTTTGAAAAACTCACGCCCTTTCAAACAGAAATATTTGCTCTTAATCTGATTAATCAGGATCACCGGCTGATGCAAGCTCTAATAAAGGAAGGCTCCTGCGATCTGTCTTACGAGTTGCCCGGACTCGCCCGTTTTCGTGTAAATATTTTTTCTCAACTTGGCAACTATTCTATAGTCTTAAGAAAGCTTGAATCGAAAATTCCTTCATGCGCCGACTTAGGCTTGCCCCCTGCCTTTTACAAAATTGCCAATGAAAAATTCGGCATCGTTTTGATAACAGGCGCAACCGGCACCGGTAAAACCACATCACTTGCCGCGATTATCAATGAGATAAATGAAAATAGTTCCGTGCACATTATTACTCTGGAAGACCCTGTGGAATACACGCATCCTCAAAAACAATCCACTATTAATCAACGCGAACTTGGCAAGGATTTTGATACATTTGTCAATGGTTTACGGGCAGCTCTGCGTCAAGCGCCAAAGGTAATTTTTGTAGGTGAAATGCGCGATCGTGAATCAGTGGAAATTGCGTTGAATGCCTCGGAAACAGGCCATTTGGTTTTAAGCACCTTGCATACAGTAGATGCCGGTCAGACGATAAACCGTATTATCGGCATGTTTTCCATAGAAGAAGAGAATCAAATGCGCGTGCGTCTTGCCGATTCTCTCCGCTGGATAGTCTGCCAACGTTTATTGCCAAAAGTCGGCGGCGGACGTATCGCTGCTTTTGAAGCAATGAGCACCAGCCTGCGGGTTAAAGATGTTATCCTGCATGGCGAATCGGAAGGAAAAACATTTGCTGATATTATTCTGCAGGGAAGACCTTTTGGAATGATGAGTTTTGATGATTGCATTACTGAACTTTTTGAAAAAGATTTGATTACGGAAGATACGGCTATCACTTATGCTTCCAACAGAGCTACTGTCGGCCGCGGGATAGACTCGATAAAAAAGACCCGCGGCGAAAAGACTTCAAGTATTGGCAAGCTGGAAGTTGACAAATTATATGGCAAGCCCCAACAAAACGACCCATGGAAAAGATAATTTTCATACTGCGTAAATAATTAATTATCAGGGAATTAACATGAATAAAGAAAATTCAATGCCAGGTACAATCGCAGACGAAATCGATTATTCCGGACGCCCTTTTGATTATCGGGATACGGATAGCAACACTTCCATGATTTGTGAACATGATCCTGTCATAGGACAAAAGATCAGAGAGGCATTGAAATCACTTAATTTTAACGTAGTTGAGGCGTCCACATCTAAAGAGGCCCTAAGGTATACGACTTTTCACACTTTTAATGTCATTGTTGTCAATGAGAATTTTGGCATCGAAAAAGATGGGGTTAATAAGATTCTTATATATTTAGAACACTTAGACATGTCTGTCCGCAGAAAAATTTTTGTTGTGTTAATCAGTCCAACTTTTGCAACAATGGATTATATGAATTCTTTAAATAAAAGCGTAAACTTAATTATTAATGCAAATGAAATCTCGGGGGTAGGTCTGATTCTGAATAAAGAAATGGAGGAGAACGAGTATTTCTACCATGTATTTAAGGAATATAAGCGCAAACTCGGGAAAATGGATTAAATTTAATTTTATTTGACTTTATTTATTTCGCGCATAATCATATCAGACTGATCAGCAAATCCCATCCTTTTATAAGCCGACGCCAGATTTAGATAATAAAGCCGCACAGGATCACAGGTTATGGCCGATTTGAAAGCCTCGGCTGCCTGTGAAAAATGGTTGGCCTTCATGAGCGAATTGCCCAAACGATTATAGTAAGCTCCTGCCCCCGAATTATCACATTGCACGGCCGTCTCATAGGCCGTCAGAGCTTTCTGAATTTGCCCCAAGCCGACAAAGGCATCGCCTAATGAACAATGATACAGAGGATTAGGTGAATTTACAGTGATACACTTATTTAATAATCTTTCAGCTTCTTCATAATTTCCGGCTTGCTGAAATAAAACGGCTATTTTAAAGTAATAACGATCAGGTTGATCAGAGTCGATCTCGCTGGCCTTGAGATAGGATTGTTCACTCTCATTACTTAATCCGGCGGCAAACAAAGCTTCGCCCAAATGGCAGTAAAAAACAGGATTATCGCTTTCGATTCCAATGATCTTTTCATAAATTTCACAAGCCCTCTTAGCCTGGCCTGATTGAAGATAAGCATTTCCAAGTTCAGCTAAAAGTCCTATATCGTCAGGTTGCGCGCCAACAGCCCTTTCGCAAATTTCCGTTAACTTACCGAAATCTTTATTTTGCTTATATATGCGCACGAGTTCATCAAAGGCAAAGCCTGTAAAAATCTTTCGCTTAAGTTCCCGTTCCAGCAGTATATTTAAACATTTTGCAGCCTGATCTGTTTGGCCGCTGTCATAATATGCCCATGATAATATCAGAACAACAGATTCTTCTTCCGGATATTCTTTGTGAATTTTTTCACATAGAACAATCGCTTCACGGAATTTGCCCTGCCGGATAAGATTTTCCGCAATATCAACTTTTCTTTTTATTTTATTTTCTTCAGTCATAATATTAAAAAAAAGGGGGAGGAAAATTCCTCCCCCCGAAATTCTAGCAACTGCAACATGAGCCGCAAGAGCCATTACCGGCGGCTTGTGAGAGGCTGGAAGTTAATTTAAATCCGGAACCGTGCGGTGTCTCAATAAAATCAACATTTATTGGC
>JBEKUA010000075.1:0-5778 GCA_049515495.1 Smithella sp.
GTATTGCCAAAGCCAGATCATTAACGCAAAAAGCATTGTAGTTTCCTTCAATCCCCATGTTTTTTAAAGCCGTGTTGTGCATCAAAGGAGAAAGGCTTTGCCTTACCGGATTGCCCAGTAAAATAAAATTCTGAGGCAAAGACTTACGCAAAGACACCACCGGCGCCAAGGGCGCAGTCCACTTATTTTTAAACAACTCATTAATTTGTTTCATCTGACCAACGGTAAACTGTCCGGGAGCGGATTGTCCCTCTCGCGCAAGCGTGGCAAAACTCAAATAATTACCCATCAAGGGCGCTACAGCGCGACTGATACGGCCTTTATCTCCCATGCACAGGGAAATTATTTTCTGAGAATGCTTCCGCGCATAGGGAATCAAACTTAGAGTTGTCAGATTATCTTCAAAAGTTTTCGCCAGTGTGACTATTTTTATAACATCCGGTTTCGACTGCGCGCACTTATGAAATATTTCTTTTAACTTTGTCAACGCCGGAGTTTCTTTGAGATTATGATAAGAAACGATGACCCCTGTTTTGCTGCCACATTTGGCACAGAAAGATTTAAGCTCCCTGATCGCCATCCGACCTTCGGCAAGTTCGATATCAATAAAATCCGCGCCCAGTTCGATTGCCTCTTTGAACAAAGTAATTTTTTTGTCGATTGGCTTTCCCACAGCGCTTTTGACACGTTTGGCTGCCGGGGCAGGAGCCGCTTCTTCTTTTTTCCTGCACGTAACAATTACTTTAATCGAAACGGATTTGACGCGGGCGGCGGAAATCAATTGGGCAAGATTTCCTCTCCCGATTAAATCCATTCTCAATTCGATAAAATCGGCAAACAGGCAACTTCTTTCTATTGCACGTATGGCTTCTTTATTTGTGCCGGAGGTAATGGGTATACAAATCATAATGCGCCTTCATTTTTCGGGTATGAACCTAATATCTTCAAAAAAGTAGTTTTTTTCTTCAATTCCAGCAAACAGCTCTTTACATGCTTATCCTTTATGTGACCCATCATATCCACAAAAAAACTGTATTCCCATAATTTATCCTTTACCGGATGCGATTCTATTTTCGCCAGATTAATTTTTCGCCGGGCAAATGACGACAGAGCGCTATGAAGAGAACCGGGAGAATGAGGTGTGGCGAAAATCAGGGACGTCTTATCATTGCCTGTAGCCGTGCTTTCTCCCCTGCCAATAACCAAAAAACGGGTCATATTGGAAGAATTATCTTCAATACCCTCCGCCAGTATGTTCAGTCCGTAACATTGGGCAGCCAATGAACTTCCTATTGCCGCTTCGGTCTTTTTACCGCGCACTCTTTGCACTGCGGCGGCTGTACTCTCCATCTCACCCAGTGCACAATTCGGCATATTCATCCTGAGCCATGACTGACATTGAGCTAACGGCTGAGGATGGGAATAAATATTTTTTATGCCTTTGAGGCTTGTTGCCGATGAAATCAAACACTCGCTGATGCGCAGATAAATCTCCGCCCTGATTTTCAGGGGAGTCAAAATCAGGCGATCAAGTGTAACATTAACAGAACCTTCCAGAGAATTTTCTACAGGAACCACACCCCAATCCACTGTACCTTTTTCCACCTCATCAAAAACCCGGGCGATTCCATTCTGGGGGAAAAATCGGCAGGAGTCTCCAAAATGCAGTTTGGACACCAAATGAGAAAATGTGGCTTCCGGCCCCAGAAACGCGATTGTCGTTGGCCGCTGCAAATCGCGCGACGCAGAAACAATTTCCCGGAAAATCGCCTTTACTGCCGCAGGCCTCAGCGGCCCCGAATTTAACTCTTGTAAATAATTGTAAACTTTTGCTTCCTGAGAGGGATCATATACCTGTATTCCACCTTCTCCCTTAACTTTGCCTATCTGGACGGATATTTGCGATCGTTCATTTAAAAGACGGATGATTTCTTTGTCTTTTTCTTTCATTTTTCCCCTTAAGATTTCCAAACTTCGCGGCTTCATTATTTCATCTCCTCAATCACTGCGGCAATAAGTTTCGGTTCAATGCTTTTATCGATAAAAGGCATTCCTATTTTTTTTAACAAGACAAAATGAATGATATCACCTTTTTTCTTCTTATCCATCCGTAACCGGGCAATAATCTCATCGCGATCAAGAGACTTCGGTATTTTTACGGGAAGTCCCGCTTCGCTGACAAGAGCTTCGATACGCTTGGATTCATCGTTTTTCAGATAGCCCATTTTTTCGGAAATACGCGTAGCCGCTGTCATTCCCAAAGCAACGCCTTCGCCGTGCGTTATGGTATATTGAGAAATTGTCTCCAGTGCGTGCCCCAGTGTATGGCCAAAGTTAAGAATGCGCCTCAATCCCTGCTCTTTTTCATCAATCTCGACAATTGATTTCTTGATGCGGCAACAACTCTCCACAAGATTAAGCAATAGTTTCCGGTCTTTTGATTTTATCGCGTCCATGTTGCACTCAAGAGCACGAAACATTTTTTCATCATCAATAATTCCGTATTTAATAATTTCCGCAAGACCGTTGTTAAATTCTTTTTCCGGCAGCGTTTCCAAAAAACTCAAATTCGTGAACACGGCACGCGGCTGATAAAACGTCCCCAGCAAATTTTTCCCGTAAGGAAGGTCAATGCCCGTTTTTCCGCCAATGCTGCTATCCACTTGCGCGACCAATGTGGTTGGAATCTGAATACAAGGAACACCGCGCATAAATATAGAAGCAACAAAACCGGCAATATCGCCGACAACACCGCCGCCCAATGCAATAATGCATGTCTCCCTGTCGGCTCCCGCCTCCATTAATTTTCCCGCGATATCAAGCACCGTATCAATATTTTTGGAAGCCTCGCCTGCAGGAAATTCAATCAAAAACGCGTTTAATCCGATATCTTTCAAACCGGTAAGAAACTTTTTCCCGTAAAGACCGCCTACACAATTGTCAGTAATCACCGCGTAATATCCCGCCTTATGATTCTTAGCTATAAGTAGCATCGTCCGGTCCAGTATGTCAGGGCCTATGTGTATTTCATAAGATGATAAGCACTTTTTATCCAGATTAACTTTTATCGTTCGCATATCCCACCCTTTCTTCCTTTATAAACACACCCTAACGCCTCATTGCCGCGGTAAGCGCTCTTAATTCATCCATCATTTGGTAGAATTTCTCCGGCTTCAGCGACTGTGCTCCGTCGGAAACAGCTTTTTCCGGCTGCGGATGAACTTCCACGATAAGGCAGTCAGCGCCAACCGCAACCGCCGCGCGGGATAACGGAATAACATACTTCCAGTTACCGGCTGCATGGCTTGGATCAACAATAACCGGTAGATGCGTCAAACTTTTCAACACCGGTACAGCGCTTAAATCCAGAGTGTTTCTCGTGGCCGTTTCAAAAGTTCTGATGCCTCGTTCACAAAGGATTACATTGGGATTTCCCTCGGAAAGAATGTATTCCGCAGACATTAGCAACTCTTCGATAGTGGTCATCATGCCTCTTTTCAAAAGCACGGGCTTGCGTGAATGACCGACTTTTTTCAGCAAAGCGAAGTTCTGTGCATTGCGCGCGCCGATTTGCAGCATATCGGCGTAAGATTCCACAATATCAACATCCGCCGGATTAACCACTTCGGTAACTGTCGGGAGAGCTGTCCTCACGCTGACTTCATTTAATATTTTCAAACCTTCCTCTTCCATGCCCTGGAAACTGTATGGTGAAGTGCGCGGCTTGTAGGCGCCACCCCTAAGAATCTGAGCGCCTCCTTTTCGGGCGACATAGGCGGACTCCAACAATTGTTCCTCGCTTTCAATCGCGCAGGGACCAGCTATTACCACGAATTCCGGCCCGCCGATTTTAATCGAACCAACCGAAACGATGGAATTGCCTTCATGCGATTCACGGCTTGCCAGTTTGTATGGCTTTAAAATAGGCATTGTTTTTTCCACTCCCGGTAAAGACTCTGCGTATTTAAGAATCTCCTTGTCACGATTATCGCCGACTGCCCCGATGATTGTTCTTTCAACGCCGATTGAAGGATGCGCTTTATATCCGACAGACTCAATCCAGTGAACCACATCTTCAATTTGTTTTTCGGTAGCATGATTTTTCATTACAATGATCATTATTCTCTCCTCCTGAATAATAAAAAAGGCCATGGCTTTTGCCGCCATGGCCTTAAAAACAGTACAGCCATGGAAGCTCTTTCGATCTACCCATGGCTGTTTTGGTTTATTTTACCTTAACAAGTCCTCTTCAGCGACGGGCAGACCAATGTAAAATAGGTATAAAACCAATAACCATAAATATTGTTATTTACATTTAGTTTTCTGTCCATCATGAAAAACCTATCCTTTATTCTAGGACTTCATAATTAAACTAAAAACATTTGTCAAGAGAAATTTTTAAAATGGATTATATTAACGGCATTTAATGAGATTGAGGCAATTCTGGATTAAATTAAATGAGAACCGTGAACGGATAGCAGTTCGAAATGGTATGATAACTATTGTTATCCTTTATAGGCTAACATCGTGCCGCGGCAATTGGGCGTATTGCACAGGCAAGCATGTTCCTTCTTAAGCTTTTGTGTTATCCGGCCATCGATGATCAGACCATAATCGTAAAAAAGCTCTTCACCGACTTTGATATCACGCAGGGCTTTAAGAAAAACGCGCATGCCATCCTGTTCGGCTTCCAGATTGGGTTCGCAGGAGTGATTAATCCATTTGGCGGTATTGCCATCTTGTTTGGCATCGATGACGTGCCCGTCGTCGAGGTGGAAATAGAAGGTGTGGTTGGGTTGGCTGGGATCATGGGGGTGGAGAGCCTGAGCCTTCCGCCATGTAATGATCTTACCCTTATACTCCAGCACTCTATCGCCGGCCTTGATGGGACGGATGGCGTAGATGCCCCTGCCGTGGATGCCCGACTCGCGCACCTGCGTGCGGCGGCCGCAGGCTTTCGCACGGGCCATTCGAGCAGATTGTTTGAATTTATTCTTGTCTCGCGTCAAGTAGAGGGCTTCCTTATATGGGATTGGCGTATATATAAACTATGAGCACACTGGTCAAGAAAATTTTGAGGTTACCTTCTGCTTATCGAAGCTCTTCGCGGGAAGTCGCGAAGAGTTTCGATTCTTAAGTAATTATATAAAATTCAATAATAGTTTGCTTACCCCTAAAGCCAGGGTATTTACTCGCTTACGAATTCAATGTATTTATTATTACATCATAACTGCAGGAATTATCAGAGGAAAATGATCCCTCGTCAGGAAATACTAATTTTTCTTTCTTGACAAAGGTTGAATGATTTGACTACTTAAAAACGTTTTAAAAATCTTATCAAAAGCGAGTAGCACATGGAAACATTTTTCGATCCAAAATCAGTTGTTGTCATCGGCGCCTCAAATACCCCCTTCAACCTGGGAGCCACGATCTGCATCATGCTGAAGGATTATCTCCAGTATGCGGGGGCCGTATACGTGTTGAATTCAAAAGGGGAAGCGGTGAATGGCTACCCGGGATATTCGTCATTACTTGATCTCCCGGAAACACCCGATCTTGCGGTTATCATCGTAGCCGCAAAAAACGTTCCCGGCATTATCAAGGATTGCGCCCGCAAAGGAATCAAACGGATAATCATCGAGAGCGCCGGTTTTTCCGAAGGCGGTCAAGACGGTGAGGCAATGCAGTGCGAGATCGACGATGTCGCCAAGGCTAATGGAATCCGCATAATGGGGCCGAACTGCCTGGGAACATTGGACACCCGCAAAAAATTCTGCT
>JBEKUA010000076.1:0-5774 GCA_049515495.1 Smithella sp.
TTTAATCTCATTAAAAATCCTGTTGACAGATTTATTTCTTATTTTTTGTCCGCTGATAGACGAATGCACGCAGAAGGCGCAGTTATTCGGGCATCCGCGGCTCGCGTCCAGGGAGAAAATTTTTATTTTGTCATTTGAGCCGCAGGCGGGATAGACATCCGCGTCATATACGGGATAGGCGATATTATCCAGTTCTTCTATTCTCTTGAGCGGGTTGGTAATAATTTTTCCGTTATCCCAATATATAATATTCGATATATCTTTTAAATTTGCCTTATTTAACGAGTGATCAGCGAGATGGCTGATGATCTCCTCACCTTCTCCGTAGCATATGGCGTCAAATACATTTGTTTTATTATAGATGGTCTCTTTATACATTTGAGACTGCGGGCCGCCGGCATATATTTTTATTCCGGGATGATCTCTTTTTATGAGTTCGGCTATCCTGATGGTGTCGGTAAAACCGTCTCCCATCCAGAGTTTAAAACCGATGAAATCCGCCTTTCTCAAGACGATCTGTTCCTCAATCTCCTTATAGATTTTATGGACTTCTTTCTCCCTGTGCGCCTCCATTCCAGCGCCGATCGTTTTGAATTCATCAAAGAGTTTATGGTCCTTCGCATCTTTTAAAAGAGGAAGCAGTTTGGTGAGATCGTCTTTTATAGTTTGAGGCATAAGCCTTCTGACGATATCGGCCATACAGTAATCAAGGATCAATACATCATGGCCGTTTTTAATAAGCGCTCCCGCAAGGTTGGCAAGGCCGTTATCGGGCATCATTGAGGATGGTGTGTAAGGGTAGCCTGAATAGGTAATTAAGATTCCGCTCGCTCCAGCCATGACTGATTATCTCCTTATTATGGTGTTTAATTATTTATTTATGAGGCAGTTGAAAAGTATCGTAATACCTGTTTGAAGGAATCATTTTTGAAATGCCACATAATGTAATCCAGTTTTTTTGTTAATCCGGCGTCTTCCAGTACATGTTTATTTGTATCATCCGCGAAACACAGCGCCTTGGTCTTTTTTATTGAATGATAAAAATATATTATCTCGTTAATTAATACCCTGTTTATTATATTTATATTTTCATGGAATGGGTCAATCGTAAAGATCTGGAAGACGTCGAGCAGCCCTCCGATATTAATGCCTGTTGAGCCGTATTCCAGTAAAGCAAATGAAATGATTCTTTTATTCTCTTTAGCAATTAATATTTTTCGTCCTCTGAATAAACCGATATTGCTGTATGCCTCGCCTGTTTTGGGGAGATTCAATCCATCATTATTTATGCTTTCGGTAATCTGCAGGAGTTCCGGTAATGTTTTAGTCAGATAATCCGTTATAAAGAGGCGATCCTCTTCTGATGATAAATATTCTATTTCGACATGAAGGTTGCCGGATTTAAAATATTTATACTGGTTAATATCGATCTCATATAAATCCTGAAAGGTGTATAGAATAGATTCCTTCAGAGTGCAGAATTCACGGAATTTAAAAAACTTTTTAATGGCCCAACTATTTTCTTTTCTGAAATATGCCTTTACGTTATCTATATCGAGGTATTCTATTGTCTGTATGGTGATTGAATCAAGAATATATTGACCGATCTTCACTTCCGGGTGCCTCAAACCTGCAACCTGATGAAGCATCCATGTGTTATCGTAAGCCTTCGCCGCCGCGACTGTTCCATATAATTCATTGTTATCCATAAACAGGAGCATCTTGCCGATTTTTGATTTCTCATCATATAGTCTGACCCATGTGTCTTCTATATTTTTTTTATTTTTTTTTACATAGTCCGCCTTTTCCGGTATCATATAGCCTGATTTAAAAAACAGATCCCATATCTTATCAAGATACTTTACATGAAACGGGACAATGTACGGGTAGTTGTGCCTGAAAATATGGGCTTTGAGCTTTTCTTTTTTGTCTGCGTCGATGCCGGTTATCTCAAAACCGCATTTCATGGTTTTGCTTTTCAGCGCCTCAGCCATGTATTTCAAACTCGCTTCAAATGAAATATCCAGAGTGTTGTCGATATTGATATTTATTTTTACCGGACCATTTTCCATCGCCTTTGCCGTATCCCGGTTCGGCAGATTCAAAGAGATACCCCGATATGCGATATCATTTACAGGGAATGCGTATTCTTCATTTTCACCGACAAGTACTTTCGCGTTAATGTTTTGACTTTCCAGGTTGATTCTCGATTTTGGATGCGATCTTCGCCATAACTGCATTATGCTGTAGGGCAATGCGACAGATATCATATCCCGCTCAATATTCAGGACGGTTGTCTTAAAAGTGTAAAATGTCAATTGGTCATGAAAGAATAATATGAGTTCATGATGACCGGAGAAGTCATAATCATCCATATGATTGGACCTCTTAAGACAAATGTTGAAACAAACTGATGCATCGATGGATGTTATCGTAAACGGAAACGCATCTGAGTTTGAATTGGATTTGATATAAACGGGCGTTCGCTCTTGCGATATTCTGTTAAATAATCGGGAAATCGTCTCTGCTTCCGAGATTACCTGGTGGTTGCTTATATCCAGATTCAGGATTGGAGGGGGTGTGTTCCCGGCGGACTTTCCATCACTTACAGGAGTGCTGGCGATTTGGATTTGATTCTTTTTATCCTCATCGATATCATATAAAATATCTGTCTTTTTAGATGAATGTTCCATACGTTTTTTCAGACGACCATTGCGCGAAAAGAGATTTAATCGTTACAAATGAATCCAATTGCCTAAATCAACGCCAACTTTAAATGAAAAATGTGAAAGTATTGAGATGTCTGAAATCTAACTCAATTAATTGTACAACTAATAAGTTATAATTCTATCTTTGGAGATTCCCCAAAAACCGTACCAGCTGCCAGGCTGGGTTTTTTTGGCTTTTGAGAGTTGCTCGCCTAAGCGAACTAGAATGGTTAAAGTCGCGTGGCGCGCATCCCGATTTTTATCGGGATTAACTTTGCTTTAACCGATCTGAAAACCTATACTACTTCCTGCTTCCACCCTCTGCACCTCCGGCAGGGGATCAGGAACACATGAAATAGTTTGAAAATGAAATCAAATTGTTTTATGAATGAAAAGATCCTTTACCTTTTGAAACACTCACATATCACTTCCATACGCATTTAAAAATGCAGTGGGATGCCCCATGGCTCCGCACTGTACTTCTTCCATCCGTACATCCTTTGCTCCGCTCAACTCCAGAACCCCGGACATATAACCGCGCAGACCATGGCAGAATGACGGGTTGTTGTAATTGCCACCGTAATAATCATTGAGATGAATAATGGCTGAGTTGGGTGTTACTTCATGGATGACTAAACTGCCGCTGCTGTGGGTTTGCCTCCAGAAGTTAGAAGCGGATTTCAACACAAACGCCGGGCTGCCCATACGAATAAACAACGAATATAACTTAGGAACGCAGTTGAGCGCGTTGTATTTCCCTATATCGAAACACAGAGAATAATCGCCCCTGCCGAAAACTTTATCTGTTGCATAACTCAGATCCGCGTACACTCTCTCCGGGAGCCAGGCGCCATCGTAAATAACATTATCGAACAACCTCTGATCCGCCTGGGACAATTGTGCGATGACTTTATCAGGCGCATCAGCCCCGTGCATCTCGGCAACATATTTTAGAAGTGATCTGAAGTTCGAGCCTTTAATGCTTTGTGCTTCGGCCATTTTTCCTCCTCAGTAATTATCCGGTCAGCTAACTCCCGGTCAGCTAACTTATAGGCAGACAATCGCTTCTTGATTTTGACAGAATATTATTTATTTCATATATGTACTTTATAACTTTTTTTATTTGTCAATTATTTCATTTTTACAAGATATTGCTAATTTCATATATGGACTTTGTCTCTAGAATAAATTATTTTATTTGTCAATTATTTTTATGATAATTATTTATTTTTTTTGAATTCCGGGAATCAGATCGGTAGTCTTAGTTACATATCTTATCGTTATTTATCCTGTTTCTCCCAGACTTCATCTTTGAAACCCTGTCCATTGCTATTTCAGAAATAGATATTAAAAAGAAAAGCCCGTACCAAAGCATTGCGCTTATCATACGGGCTTTCTGAGACCTCGTCGAGGTCAGCAAAGTACCAACATCTATACACAAATGAATTATGATTTGAATATATTAGCGAATCGTAATAAATGCAAATGAATGTTTAATGAATTGTACGTTACGAATTAGTTACATGGAATTCAGTTGACCTGATCCCATTCCCATTTATAATTATGGTCTAATCGGGTGATGAATTTGGGCAGACCTCAGGCCGGTACATCAGATGTCCACTACCAAGGCATTCATACCATAACACCTTCAGTGAGTTGTGGATTCTTCTGTGCCGGTTACTGACAATCGGATAGGGACCGTTTCCAGTCAGAACCTGATTGATCAGTGAGTCGTCATGGATACCGTGAACAAGGCGGAGATTCGGTGTAAGAAGCAGTTTCCCCTCGTGGTGCAATAATGAATACCAATCGTTGATTTCCACGAACAAATCATTCTCTTTATTATGGAAGGCCTTGCGTGTATCAAAGCTTCCAGCGAGGTTGAAGTGAGGTTTAATGTAACTCCAGTAATCCCGGGCATAGAGAGCAACGCCGTTAATCCGGTGTTTCATGCCCCACTTGTTGTCCCTGACCCTATAACCCATGATCCGGCAGAATGGAGTCCACTTTTGAATGAAAAAATCAAAGCAATCCCGCTTTACGGGCAGCGCATCGGATTCCCACCAAAACCAGTATTTACAGTCTATGGCGCTTTCGATTAACTGTGACACTGTGGCCCATTTCTGCGCTACGCGCTGTGATCCCTTGAGACCAGGCGGATCTTTATACTCTAAAAATTGATGTTTAAATTCAGTCCACAAATATCGATCGATGCCTTTCACGAAAAGAAATTGGAATGGAGATTTCATGTCGACAAGATGTTCCCAATTATCAAGGATGAACTGGAAACGATCGAATTCATGGTTGTTATAATAAGCAAATACAAAAAGGATCATGGATAATTGTCCCGCTATCAATAGGTTTGATAAAAATCCTGCTTTTCATGCAGGACAATATAGGGAAAGCGGCTTCATATGTCAAGCCTGTCTAAAGCCGGGCTCACCTTCGCAATACGGCATGGCAAAATAGCCGGCAGGTTAAGCGGGTTGATCGCCAGCCGGTAATTTCGTTGCTTCCAGAATCATTGTCTCCAGTATCAGGCAAACTTCCGGCACTCTATTCTTGTTTTCCAGATTTCGCAGTGCGTCGAATTTACTTTGATCCAGTTCGCACCGTGTAACGTTTGTAAAGCCTGCCATCTCCATGGATTCCGACAGCGTCTTTTCATCATAGATGAATTGATGCCCCCAATCCCGCACAAAGTTATTGATGACGAAAGTGTCATCGTTACAGGGCGCGTATGTTAAAAAGCTATCTGACGCCCATTTGATATACTCTTTTTGCGGATCTGATTTCTCCTCTTTGTAGAGGTCAATCAGGAATGCCAAGTCAGGGGTTGATATTCTGATTCTCCCGTTTTTTCTTAAGACGCGGCAGCACTCGGATAACATCGCTAAACCCTCCGGATATGAGATGTGTTCAATCATATGTTCGCAGAATATGTAATCGAATTCTTCGTCGCAAAAAGGAAACCGTCGGGTCGCGTCGAGATGAAGAACAGTTGCCGACTTAGGGAAGAAATCCGTATTAAGCCACCCGTCAAGGACGTGATCGCCGCATCCGATA
>JBEKUA010000077.1:0-5761 GCA_049515495.1 Smithella sp.
CACGGATATAGCCGATTCCTCCAGAGAAATTAAAAAAGAAGAAATCGAATTGGCCGAATCCAAGGGGGTCAAACCCGTTACACATGTTATAGCCTATGATGCAATTATGCCGGTAGTAAATCCGAAAAATAATGTTCAAGGTTTATCAATTGATCAGTTAAGCCAGATATATCAGGGGAAAATTACAAACTGGAAGGAAGTAGGCGGCGCTGATTTAAAAATAGTCGTTATCTCCAGAGATTCTTCCTCCGGCACATTCGATTCATGGGATAACTTTGTTATGAAGAAAGCCAGAGTTGCTCCGACCGCACAGATGCTGGCATCCAATGGAGCAGTAGTCACAGCGGTTTCTAAAAATAAATATGCTATCGGTTATCTCGGTATGGGTTATGTGAATAGCAGTGTTAAAGGATTGAAGGTAAATGGCGTCATGGCTTCAGCCAAGACTGCTTTATCCAAACAATATCCAATGTCCCGGGAGCTTTACATGTACACTAATGGCGAACCTAAAGGTGAAGTTGCCAAATTTATCGCTTTTGTTAAAAGTCCCAAAGGACAAGAAATTGTAAAAAAAGAAGGGTTTGTGCCGCTAACAGCTTCCAAAGAAAGCAAAAAAGCTAAAAAATAATTTTTCAGAAAATTGCTTTAATCAAGCAACCCCCCATTAGCGGGGTTGCTTGATTATACTTGAGAAACAATGTCTAAGTGACTACGGGTCGCCGGAAGATATTGATGAAGGATTTAAAAAAATTCGCGATGAAATAAAAAATGGATCGAATGAAAATTTAAATAGAAGCGGCGTTTTCCCGGAAAAACCAATATTAGGATAAATAGAGTTTAAAGACGAAAATAATGAAGAGAAAAACCAGGGAAAATATTATCAAATATATCTTTTTTTCTTTTGCGCTGGTATCGATTATTGTGCTGGGCCTGATTGTTCTTTCTCTTTTTCGCGAAGGAATGCCGATATTCAAATTAGTTTCCTTAAGTGATTTTATTTTAGGAAAAGATTGGTATCCGACATCCGATCCGCCATCTTTCGGCATTTTCTCCCTGATCGTGGGATCTGTTATTGTTACTTTCCTGGCCATTGCAATTGCCGTTCCTCTGGGAGTTCTTTCAGCGATCTACATCGCGGAAATCGCGCCGGTTTCAATAAAAGAGATACTTAAATCGGTTATTGAGCTCTTAGCCGGAATACCTTCCGTAGTTTTAGGTTTTTTCGGCATGGTCATTGTCGCCCCCTGGATCCAGGAGACTTTTGATTTGCCTACGGGTCTGAACATTATCAATGCCGCTGTGATACTGGCAATTATGGCAATACCGACTATATCCAGCATCTCGGAAGACGCCCTCTACGCCGTTCCCAACGAATTTAAAGAAGCGTCCTATGCTTTGGGCGCGACCAGATTTGAAACCATTGCCAAAGTGATTGTGCCTTCCGCGCTATCGGGCATTTCCACAGCGGTAATACTGGGAGTATCGAGAGCTATTGGTGAAACGATGGTTGTTTTAATGGTTGCGGGCGGAGCGGCGGCAATTCCGGGAAGTATTTTTGATTCGGTTCGGCCAATGCCGGCAAGCATCGCCGCGGAAATGGGAGAAGCGTCTTTTCGCGGAGCCCATTATCATGCTTTGTTCGCCATCGGCATAGTTTTGTTTTTTCTGACGCTGGCGTTTAATCTGATTGCCGATTATCTTTCTCATAAATTTCATCAATCAGGTTCGGCAACGCTTTAATTGGATTGATATATGGATGAATCAATGAGTAGTTCAATGAAGTGGCGATATTTAAAACAGGCACTTTTCTTCGGCATTGTGCGATTATCTTTTTTGATCATTGCTCTTTCTCTGGGCGGGCTTTTATTATATATTATCATTAACGGTATCGGCGTCATCAGTTGGGATTTCATCACCAAAATGCCCACGGATTCCATGACAAAAGGCGGGATCATGCCGGCCATCGTGGGCACTATATATTTAACTGTCGGGGCAATTTGCATTGGTTTGCCGCTGGGTTTGGCTTCGGCAATCTATTTAACGGAATATGCCGTACAAGGCAGGGTGATCAGAATTATCAAGATAGGCATAAATTGTCTGGCAGGAGTACCCTCAGTTGTTTTCGGACTATTTGGTCTTGGTTTGTTTGTGGTAATGCTGAAATTTGGGTCGAGCATTCTGGCCGGTTCACTAACCCTCGGATTTCTCATTCTGCCGACGATCATAGGTGCTGCCGAGGAAGCGTTGAAATCTGTGCCGCAAACATTCCGCGAGGCGTCTCTGGCGCTTGGCGTTTCCAAATGGCAAACTATTTTCCGGATTGTTTTACCCAACGCCCTGCCCGGAATTTTGACAGGCTCTATTCTGGGTATCGGCCGCGCTGCCGGAGAGACTGCGCCTATTATGTTTACAGCGGCGGCTTTCTTTACCGCTAAATTACCGGGTTCCATTTTTGATGAAGTTATGGCTCTGCCCTATCATATATACGTTCTGGCTACGGCGGGCACTCATATTGAGGAAACCAGACCGATGCAATTTGGGACCGTGCTTGTTCTTATTGCTGTTGTTCTGGGGATCGATTTGTTAGCCATCATTATCCGCAGCCGCATGAGAAGGAATAAAAGGTGGTAAGTATGGATGTGAACATGATAATTAGTCTGCATAATGTAAATTTCTACTATGGTCAGTCGCGCGCTCTGAATGACATCTCCATGGATTTTCCTGAAAAGAAGGTGACCGCGCTGATAGGACCATCAGGTTGCGGCAAATCTACATTGCTGAGGCTATTGAATCGGATGAATGATCTTATTATCGGGACGAGGGTAGAAGGGAGGGTCGTTTTTGAAGGAAAAGATATCTATGCCGATCACATTGACCCGGTGGAAATTCGCCGCAAGATTGGTATGGTGTTTCAAAAACCCAATCCTTTCCCGAAAACTATTTATAATAATATCTCTTACGGTCCTAAACTGAACGGATTGGGAAACAGCGATCTTGATACTCTGGTTGAACAAAGCCTGAAACAAGCTGTTTTGTGGGATGAAGTAAAAGATTTATTGAATAAATCGGCAATGACTCTCTCCGGAGGACAGCAGCAGCGGCTTTGTATAGCACGGGCTCTGGCCATGAAGCCGGATGTCTTGTTAATGGACGAGCCGACTTCCGCGCTTGATCCTGTTTCCACGGCGAAAATTGAAGAGTTGATTGAAGAGCTAAAGAAGAGTTATACTATTATTATCGTGACGCATAATATGCAGCAAGCCGCTAGAATTTCCGACGAGACGGCGTTCTTTTATCTGGGGAATCTTGTCGAATATAATAAAACTGATAAAATATTTACCAATCCGGATATAAAGCAAACAGAGGATTATATAACAGGCAGGTTCGGCTGAGAATCCGTTGGAGGAATAATGATGGAAGAAAAAAGACACACCAGTTCGCATTATGAAATAGAACTGCAGGAAATAAAAAACGGACTTATTTATATTGGCGCGCTTACTGAAAAGGCTATTCAGAATGCGATGAAATCCCTTTCGGAAAGAGACTCCGAGATGGCGCATAAAGTAATCAAAGACGATGATGAAATCGATAAACTCGATACGGAGATGGAAGAACGTTGCATTCGCATTCTGGCGCTACGTCAGCCGACCGCCATCGATCTGAGGTTTATTACCACGGCGATTAAGGTCACCGGCCATCTGGAAAGAATAGGCGATATGGCGGTGAATATTGCCGAGAAAGCCATCCAGTTAAACGACGAGCCTAAACTCAAACCATACATCGATTTACCCCGCATGACTGACCTTGTTGTAGAGATGGTTAATAATTCGCTGGATAGTTTTATCAGATATGATTTGAATATTGCCGAAAAAGTCCGTCAAACGGAACAAATAACAGATGATCTTAATGAACAAATTTTCCGTGAGCTTTTAACTTTTATGATGGAAGATTCCAAATGCATCCACAGGGCTCTGTTGATAATGCACGTATCTAAAAACCTTGAGCGCATTGCCGATCATGCCAAAGGTATTGCGGATATGGTAACTTATATGGTAACTGGTGAAAACGTTCGACATCAGACCAGAGATATCAGTGCGAAGGAGCCAGCGTGAAGAAGAATATTTTCTTCAAAATATTTTTTAGCTATCTTGTCATTATATGTCTGTCATTTTTCCTTTTAGATCTGTTTGTGCGCGATGAAATAAAGAATGTGCTCACTTCCAAAGTTGAAACGGAATTGTTTTCCTATGCTCAGCTTCTTGACCTGAATTCTTCCGTGAAAATTGCTCAACAGCTGAAGCAAATTGCAAAGATCTCAAACTCCAGGGTCACTCTGATTGACGCTCGGGGGAAGGTCCTTGCTGATTCGGAAAAAGAATCTGCTCTTATGGAAAATCATTTAAACCGACCGGAAGTACAGGAAGCCAGACTTAAAGGTATGGGCAGATCGGTCAGATTCAGCAGCACTATCGGTATTGATATGCTCTACGTAGCCATTGCCATCAAAGATGGACGGGAAACCACCGGTTATATAAGGTTGGCGCGTTCTCTGCATGATGTGCAAAGCGTTATTGAAACAGTCTATCAATCTTTTTTTCTGGCAATGATAATTGTTGGAATTGCAGCACTTGCCATTGCACTAATCTTTTCTTACAGTCTGGCAGCGCCTATTCTGGCCATGGAAAGATTCACTGAAAAACTGCGTCAGGGACATCCGGTTGGAACCATTTTATTAGAGACGGCGGACGAAACGAAAAAGTTAGCCGATAATATCAATTATCTGGTGGATGAACTGCAAAGCCAGATTCGGCTGGCCAATGAAGAGAAGAGCAAATTAATGACAGCATTTACCAGCATGACAGAGGGGATTTTGATTCTCAATGCGGAAGATAAAATCGAATTTGTCAATCAGGCACTGAGTAATATATTCTCAGAGCAGTACGGAGATATAAACGGTAAAACTCTGATGGAAGCCTTCCGAAACGCTGACCTGCAAAAAGCTTTTCTGGACTTTAAGCAAACGCGAATAAATGTGTTTTGTGAAATTACTCTTGGTAACATAGAACCGGTTATTTTAAGTGTAAGCATCTCTGCCGTTCATGGTTATCCTGAAGAAGAAAAAACGATGATTGTTTTTCACGATGTAACACGGCTTAAAAAACTCGAACAGATTCGAGTGGATTTTGTAGCCAATGTCACGCATGAAATCAGAACTCCGCTCACAGCAATTATTGGTTATCTGGAAACGATTAAAACAGGCGCAACCGTTAAGGATAATGATGCGAAACGATTTATTGATATCAGTTTGAAACAAGCACAGCGCTTGAATCGCCTGCTGGAAGATTTACTGGTCATATCAAAAATTGAACTGGGTGAACTTCAATTCCGTTTTGAAGAAGTTTCTTTGCGTGATGCTTTGGAAGGTGTCATCCCCTTGGTTGAAGCAAAAGCCCGATTAAAAAAGATAAACATACATAACGACGTCCAGGAGAACATGCCATACATTCGCGCTGATAGGGACAGAGTTGCCCAGATACTTGTAAATGTTTTAGACAATGCCGTTAAATTTACATCGGAAGCCGGTGATGTTTATGTTGAAGCCCGGCAAAAAGATAACGATGCTGTATTGACAATAACCGACACAGGCATCGGTATATCAAAAGAAGAAGTTCAGCGTTTGGGCGAGAGTTTTTATCGGGTGGACCGGTCTCGTTCACGTGATTTAGGCGGCACGGGTTTAGGTTTGTCCATAGTAAAGCAT
>JBEKUA010000078.1:0-5734 GCA_049515495.1 Smithella sp.
CCTGAAAAAACTAAAAGCTTCGCGCTTATCTGTGATGATCCCGACGCACCAGGGGGCACTTGGGTACATTGGGTAATTTATGACGTACCTGCCACTATTAATTCTCTGCCGGAAAAAATTTCGCGGCAGGAAGAAATCATGGGACTGGGGAAAAACGGCAAAAATACTTCCGGGCATTATGGTTACGATGGTCCCTGTCCGCCTAGTGGCACACACCGATACTATTTTAAGTTGTACGCTCTGGATATAATGTTGAATTTTAAAGCAGGATTGACAAAAGATGAACTGATCAAAGAAATAAAGGGGCACGTGCTGGCGGAAGCGTATTTGATGGGGAAATATAAGAGATAATTCACTCCAAGCGGCTCTGATTTTACAACCATTTTTCCTGGGCAACGCCGCATTCCGTATCTTTAGCCCTGAGAGAATGCAACACATAAATTTCCATCAAAAACATAAACAACAAGTAGTTGTATTCTGTTATAATCTTTTTGTTACGGCTAAAAATACATCCGGAGAAATGAGACTTTCAATAAATATTACATTATTTCTTTTCAGTGAGGAAAATTTTTTCAATCCGGCGGCGGTCAATTTTGCCGGTGGCTGTTCTGGCTATCGAGGAAACAATTTCAACGCGGCGGGGAACTGCGTAAGGCTCGAGCATATCCATTAAAAGCTTTTTCAAGTGAGTTTCCGTCAGGTCGCATGCAACAGCTGCCGCGATAATGCTTTCTCTCCCTTTGTCCGTTGGAAACGCAACGACAACAGCGTCGCTGACCGTAGGCAATGTTTTTATTTTATTCTGGACATCCAGCAAATCCACTCTTTTTCCGGCAACCTTAACAATACCATCGGCCCTCCCCAGAAGAACAAAACGGTTTTCTTTGTCTTCACTGGCTTCATCCCCGGTTGGACAGAAGCCATCGGGATCGCGCTCCATTTCAGGAGACGTAAAATCGGACTTAACGGAAAGTCTGCTGCCTGTCAACTTCCAGGATACGATGTCAAATGGCTTCCAACTGTCCGTATGTTCGCTGATAGAACGCGAAGCTATGCCGCCGGTCTCCGTAGAGCCATAGATTTCCGTTATTCCCAATCCTGTTTTTTTATAGAAATACAAACCATCGGAACGATCCAGAGCGCCCGAAGAAGAAAAAGCGACCTTTAGAGAAGGAAGTAGCAAGTTATCAACTTTCAGGGCGCGGTAATGAATGGGCACACTGACCAGCACAGAGGCTTTATGCTTTTTGGTTATGGAAATGATTTCCTGCGGGAAAGTGTAAATATCAGGCAATACACGCGCATGAGCTACAAAGGGAACCAGAACGGAAAAAAGCAACCCGTAAATATGATAAGGAGGAACAGTGGCCACAAAAACATCTTGATCAGACAGAGAAAATTTTTCCTTCAAATAAATTGCTTCCGCAAACAAATTGCGGGGAGATTTGGACCATACTCTGGGCTTGCCGGTTGATCCCCCTGTGAAAAGATATAAAAACGGCTCATCCGGATTACGGATTAATTCTGTCCGGTTGTTTTTTATCGCGGCTGGAAACGGCATAATTGTTTCCACGCCGGCCGGCATTTCTTCGGGATGATCGGCTATGGCAAAGTTAAAACCTGTGGCATCATACATCTCCGTCATGGCCTGTGCAGAAAAAGAATAAGGCAAAATCAATTTGCAGGAACCGGCAAGCGAGGCCAGCACGCAAGCAGCGGTAACCGCCTTATTCACGGTGCAAAGGCAAAGGACTTTTTCCCGGCCGCACCGCGCTAAAGTTTTTTTCAGGCCGGCGGCTAATTCAAACACATCGCCGTAACTGTATCCTGAGAAAGTAAATTCTTTCTGACAAACGACTTTAGACGGCGCCAGAGTTTTTTTATATAAACTTATAAAGGATTCTTCTTTTATATCGGTCATGTTCCGGTAATTTATTAAATTATTATTTTCTTATTTACCGTAAAAAAAGAAAAATATCACTTATTTTAAAAAGAAACACAATTCTTGTTGACTTCTATACGTTTTTTTCATTAGTTTATGGAAAAATTTTCTAAAAGTTGCCTATGCTTAACATTGATATCGACAGTTTGATTCCGCATCGTGGGAAAATAAAGATAATCAATGAAATTATTGAAATAAATGAAAACTCTGCCATCAGCGCCGCGATTGTAAATCCTGATTGGCCTCTTTATAACGAAGATTCGGTAAATTCACTGGTCTTAATCGAGGCCATTGCTCAAACGGCGGCGATTGTTGCGGGCCACAGAAGAAAACAACGGGGCAAATCAGGTGTTAAAGGATGGCTTGTAGGCATCAAGAGCGCCGAATTTAATGTAGAGCAAATACCGGTAAACACAAATTTAATAATCCTGATTACGAACAAGTATTCTTTTGATAATTATGGAGTGGTGGAAGGAACAGTTAAAAGCGGCGAAAAAGTTTTGGCCACAGCCACTCTTCAGGCCCTGCGCCTCAATGAAGACGACAAGTAATATTTTTAAGGAGCCCCGTAAATGGATGAGAAAAAAACAGCGATAATCACAGGTGCAAGCCGCGGCATCGGTCGCGCCACAGCCGTGGAACTGGCCAAATCCGGATATTTTGTAATTATAAACTTTAATTCCAACGAAACAGCGGCGGCAGAAACATTAAATCTGGTACAATCCGCCGGTGGAGCCGGAGAAATTTCTCAATTTGATGTTGCCGATAATGTCCGGACTAAAGACGCTGTCAAAGCGATTATTGAACGTCACAAAAACATTCAAGTCCTTGTTAACAATGCCGGAATAAACGCTGACGGCCTTTTTATGTTATTGGGCGAAGAAGAATGGGACAACGTCATCAATACAAGCCTGAAAGGTTTTTATAACGTCACGAAACCTTTATTACGCGAGATGGTAAGACATAAAAGCGGTTCCATAGTTTCCGTTTCCTCTCTTTCGGCATTGATGCCCAATCGAGGGCAGGCAAATTATGCCGCGGCCAAAGCGGGAATAATTGCCGCCTCCCGATCGCTTGCCACTGAAGTGGCACGATTTGGCATTCGCGTTAATGTTGTTGCCCCGGGTTTAATTGAAACCGATATGATCAAGGACGCGCCGGTTGCAGAAATCAAAAAAATGATCCCCATGGCTCGTTTAGGCAAACCGGAAGAAGTGGCAAACGTCATTCGTTTTTTGTGTTCAGATGACGCCTCTTATATTACCGGACAGGTAATAGGCATTAATGGCGGAATATGCTGATGAAAACTTACCGCAATTTATTTATTTTTGTTTGCATCGCTGTCGGAGTCCTTTTTGTCTTAAATCCGCTAATTTACGCCGGAACGAACGCTTTTGAGAAATTGCGTAAAGAATCGGCCAATATCAAAACACTTCAGGCCAATTTCGTACAAAAAAAATCCATGAAAATTTTATCCAGACCTCTGGTCTCGGATGGCCGTTTTTATTATATCGCTCCCGATTCTTTCCGCTGGGAATACGTCAAACCTGTAAAAAGCATCGTAATTGCCCATAAAAATAGCACGAAACGCTACGTTTATTCCGACGGAAAAATGGTGGAAGATAAAATGGGCGGCGCGCAGGCAATGAAGATCGTGCTGAACGAAATCGCCGGCTGGATTAATGGCAGATTCGATCAAAATCCGTCATTTACAGCAACCATCCACGGAGGAACAAATACGATGATAACGCTAACTCCTGCGGGACAAAGCATGGCCGGCATGATTGAAAAAATCGAGATTGTCCTTTCCAGGGAAGCTGCAACTGTCAAGTCCGTAAAGATTATCGAGGATGCCAATTCCTTCACTCAGATAAATTTCCAAAAAGTAGAAATCAATAAGTCGATTAATCCCTCGGTATTCCAGGATGTGAAATGAAAGGCATACTTTTTTTAATATTAACCATTTTTCTTTTCTCCTGCCAGACACTGCCATTGATTAATTCGCCTGTTTCTTCAGTCAATCAAAAGGCATTGACGTGTCCTGCTCCTTTTTTAAAAGAAAAATACCGGCTTGTACACACCATAGAAACACGTATGGCAGGCGACACGCGAAGTACAATTATCGGTGTAACTTTGGCTGATCCTTCCACCCGCTCTGTCTCCTGCGCTGTTATGACCGCGGAAGGAATGACGCTGTTTGAAGCCGAATCCGAACCGGGCGCGTTTAAAGTAACTCGGGCTCTGCCCCCTTTCGATTCCGCCGATTTTGCGAAAAATATGATTGACGATATTAAGCTGATTTTTTTTATGCCGGAAGGAAAACTCCAGACTAAAGGCAATTTTCCCGACGGAGCAACTGTTTGCCGCTACAGCGAAGAAAACGGAGATTGGATAGACGTAATAACGGATAAATCGAAAAGAACGGAAATAAAACGCTACTCATCCTCTGGAATTTTGAAGCGACAGATCAGGTTGAACAAAACGGTGGGAAATATTTATCAGCACATTGAACTGCAGGCAAACGAACAATTTAATTATTCGTTGTCGATGACCCTAATCGAAGCCCAACCGGTAACAAGTAAGTTACTCCGAACAAAATCATCCGGGAACACGCAAAGATGAAAAATCCCGCAGAAGGTAAAAATATTGTTATCATCGGCTCCGGTATAGGCGGACTGAGCGCTGGCATTATTTTATCGCTTTTAAATTTTCGGGTAACTGTTGTGGAAAAAAATCCGCTACCCGGCGGGTTGATGCGTTCTTATCGTCGTTCGGGATTGGATTGTCCTGTCGGCGTTCATTATGTCGGCGCTCTGGGTGAAAAAGAACCATTAGGCAAAATGTTCCGTATTCTGGGAATACCGGTTGATGAACTGTTTATCCCCATGGGACAGGAAGGCATTATTGATCGTTATATTTTTGATGATTTGATTTTTGATTTGCCCATAGGCATTGACGCCATGGAAACGAAGCTGCAAAACGCTTTCCCCAATGACACGGCAGCTCTGAACATAGTTATGAAAAATTTACGCGATATTTCCCTACGCATGATGGAACCTTCTTTTTTGCTTAATCAGGGCGATCCCTTTCAAAACATGGACTTTTATCAACCCATGGGAGAATTATTGGATAATTATCAGGCTTCCGCGGGATTTCGAGCGATATTGTCCATGCCCTGTCAGCTTATCGGCGTGCCGCTTGATGATTGCCCGGTAATTTTCCATCATATAGTTTTAGCCAGCTATTTGTTTTCTTCGTGGAAGCTAAAGGAAAACGGCAGGAAAATGACAGATTTTTTTGTGCAGCGTTTTCAGGAACTTGGGGGAATACTTATCCTTAACAATGGCGTTAAAAAAATATCTCTGGATGCAGGAAAAGTGACGGGTGTAATGTTGGAATCGGAAACTAATCTTCCGGCTGATGCCGTTGTTGCCGCCATACATCCGAAGATATTACTTAAATTACTGGACGAGAATACTTTGCGCGATTCTTACCGCAGGCGCATACTGGGCCTAAAAGAAACGGAAGGCGTTATCGCGGTCAACGTAAGCGTAAATGCCAGGGTGCATCCTGAAATTAATCACAATATTTACCGGTTCCATAAAGATGAAAACGGTGTTATCAATGATGGTGTGTTTTACCAATTGCGCAGCGCCAATTCCGGGGAATCCAATTTACTTTCTATTATTACGAAATCATTGTACAATGAATGGAGCAGATGGGAAAATACGGCTTCCGGTCGGCGAGGCTGTGATTATGAAGAAAAGAAAATGAGCATCGCGAAGGCTTTGC
>JBEKUA010000079.1:0-5649 GCA_049515495.1 Smithella sp.
CGCAGGCATTCAACGCGCCTTCCACGATAGCAACCTCCGCCTTTAAAGCGTCGACTTTCTTGGCTTCGGCGATGGTTTCATTGGCCATAGCCAACAGGTTCATGAAATAAAGGCCTTTTTTCATGCCAAGCTTACGGCCCAGCAGATCAAGTGCCTGAATCCCGTTTGTGCCTTCATATATCTGATTAATCTTCTGATCTCTCATCATCTGCTCGACAGGGTATTCACGGCAGTAACCGTAACCGCCGTATGACTGTACGGCAAGCTGGCAGCAATCCATGCCCATGTCTGTGCAGTAAGATTTTACTATCGGGGTGAGGAGTTCAATAAATCCATGCCAATAGGCTTGTTGTTCCTCATTCTTGTCTGTCACGGCGTTCATTTCATTATCCATGCACCAGTAACAGAAAAAAGCCAGCATGCGAAGCCCTTCAGATGTGGATTTCATTCTCAGAAGCATTCTGCGTACGTCCGGATGCTTAATGATAGTTACTTGCGGAGAGTCTTCAATCTTCATAGCCATGGCCACAACGTCCTGACCCTGGAATCTCTGCTTGGTATAATCCAGAGCATGCAGATAAGAAGACATGGCCAGAGAAGCGCCCATCATGCCGACGCCCTGACGCTCTTCGTTCATCATGTGGAACATGATCGGCATACCCTGACGTTCTTCGCCCATCAGGTAACCGATGCACTTGTTGTCAGAACCGAAGTTCAGTGTACAGGTGGCGTTTCCGTGGATACCCATCTTGCTTTCGATGCCGCCGCATTGAACATCATTCGGTACTCCAAGTTCGCCCTTCTCATTGAATCTGACTTTGGGAACCATAAAAATGGAAATGCCCTTTGTTCCTTTGGGATCGCCTTCGACTCTGGCCAGAACAGGGTGAATAATGTTCGGGGTCAGATCATGATCTCCGGCGGAGATGAAACTCTTTGTGCCGACGATGGAGTAAGTTCCGTCCCCATTATTTTTAGCAGTGGTCTTCAACGCGCCGACGTCGGAACCGGCACCCGGCTCAGTCAGACACATTGTTCCGGCCCATTCGCCTGTATACATTTTTTCCAGAAGGACATCACGCAGCGGATTCTGGAAGAAATCCTCCATCAGTCTTGCCGCGCCATGGGAAAGACCGGGATACATAATAAAAGCCTGATTGCAGGCCAGAAACATATTAGCCAGGGCAGCGGCGATTGAAGCCGGGAAGCCCTGCCCGCCTACGTCAGGATTGTCGCCAGTGGCCATATAACCGGCTTCACAATAAAGTTTCCACAGTCTTTTATAGGCCTCAGGTGTGGTGACTTTTCCATCTTTCCATGTTGCCTCGATCGGTTTACGATGAACTTCGTCAGGATAGGTAGGCGCAAGTTCCAACTCTGAGAATTTTGCCGCCTGGTCAAGAACCATGTTGCAAGTATCAAGATCATAATCAACATAACGGCCCTTGCCCAGTAATGTTTCCTGTATCTTTAAGACTTCAAACAACTGGAATTTAATATCCCTTACATCAACCCACAAACTAGCCATACAAATCCTCCTTACTATTTCTATTTGTTATATTTTTTGCTCGATAATCATGAGCGTCAATT
This sequence comes from Smithella sp., assembly GCA_049515495.1. Classification (GTDB taxonomy): domain Bacteria; phylum Desulfobacterota; class Syntrophia; order Syntrophales; family Smithellaceae; genus Smithella. The sequence goes on from JBEKUA010000079.1 coordinate 1,591, forward strand.
CCTGTAATTTTTTGCATACCCTCTGTAAATATTGCATGAACTTGTGAGGTTTTACTGTTAATTACTTAAAAAGAGCGTCGGCGTTTACGAATTTGTTATGTTATAAACAAGAACTTATTATTTGATGACCGAAGGTCATTTTCTGAATCTTATACATCTCTATATTCACTCTGTCAATATATTTATAAAATTTTAATCTTTTCTTTGCTTGTGTTTCAAGGTATTACGATAGCCGTATAATATCTGACACTTACAGGGATAAATGGCTGTCAAAATCCGGTGATTAGAAGTCATTTTAAGGGGAATTAAATTCTTACTGTAAATATGGGCGACACTTTATAATTTTTGCGGTTTTAATCTGCAAAACAGAAAATAAATATGTCCGGTCCGGGAAGATTTTTATCAAAAGCCTCCGCGTACCGGACATTTTATTCGAATCAGATTTTTTTGAAAATCGGGTATATCTGAAAATTATACCCGGAATCACTACCTGTCCATATCAAGATAATACTGCGTGATCTCATATACAGCGTAGTCCATCATAAGCATAATTCTCATAATGCTGTCGATGGCCTGATTGTGTTCCAGAGCATTGATAAAAATTGCCTGGAAATCCGCATAGAGCCACATGTGGCGGCGCATCAGGACTAACGCGTAAATGGCTTCATGCAGAGGAATTCCATTTTCATAACAGCTTTTAGCGTATTTCCGGAAATATTCCAGGGTATTTTCAGCCCGATCGGGAGCTGTTAATAGTTCTCTTAAATTGCGATAAACGTCAACGGCTTGCGCTATTAATATGTCTCTCTTTAAATTTTGATAATGTGTAGTTCTTTTATTTTTCTGGACGTCAATGGTCCAATGTTTAGCAATTTCCTCGGCATTTTGTTCGGTAACATCAAGCAGTTTAATAGAATCTACCATAATATTCTCCTTTTTCTTAAACTTAAATGTAGTCTGACAAATTATGGATACCTTATAATGTAATAACCTGTATGCACATGTAAAAATTCATTTATTTACAGACCATCGCCCTATGATTTTTTACGTTGTTGCTATTTTTTATTTTTTTCCTTCTTCATGAGTTCCTGATATTCTTTGGTTACCTCATAAGACGCATAGTCGAACAATAAAATTGTACGGCCAAGCGTATCAAGAGCCTGCCGCTGATCAATACCGGAGCTGAATATTGCCTGAAACTCCGCGTATAACCAGATATGCCGTCTCATTAATATCAGCCCGTAGATCGTCTCGTTTGCGGGGATACCCATCGCATAACTTTCCTGAGCGTAACTTCGGAAGTACCTCAATACATCATCCGTAGTTTTTTCATCCAGAAACATTTTGCTGAAATTTTGATAAAACCGGACGCATTGACGGATGAGCGCTTCTTCATCCAAATTTTTATACGTTGGCGTTTTGACGTTATTCTTGACATCCTTAACCCACCTTACCGCTATCTTCTCCGCATGCTGCTCCGCCAGTTCCAAATACTTTATAGCGTATGTCTTCATTCCCGATCTCCTTTCCACAATAAATCATTTTGAATGTCTGATATTAATATAAGACATGGCTTTCAAATTGACAATATATTTTTAAAAAAAATTTAATTAAAATCATAAATATCAAACGCGGTGACCGGCGTTTCTCATATGGGTATGATGGTGATAATAATGGATGAGGCTGCCCTTAAGAAGAAAAGTTAGAATATTAAATGGAGATAAAGAAGGCCTTGCCCGATGGGTTGCTGTTGATTATATAAAATGAATGGTAAAACCCGTGAAGGAAAAAACAGCCTTAATATTTTTCTTATATAATCTATTCTGACCTGTTATTGACTTGACAGACAGTGACCAAACAAGAAGTGCTTTGACAATTGTTAGATTGAAAGAGAGTAACGCTGTGCTCTATTAGTGTGTATCGGTTTTGCGTAATAGCTTCATCCATGTCTTCAACTACAAACATTGTATGCGGACGCTGTCATTCACATAATACTAAAACCTGTATTGCATTTAAAACGTTGTTACCAGCAGGACATTATTTATTAGTCGTCAGTTCCGCAATATTTAATTGAGAGTTTGCAAACTGCTGTGTCCAAAAGCCATGCAGTTTTCCATTTTGATAATTTTTTTCTTGCTCTCTAATCTGCAGAATTTTTTCTCGTGCAATTATACTTAAAGATTTCAGTGCTTCAAGTCGAGAACTTTCGTCAATTTGTATCAAACATCTTTTTGGAATTTGATGCGCTTTTAGTCTACCATCACCTTTTTTGTCGGAAACAGTGAAGTCGGTGTCCTTTTCTGTAATTTTGAATAAGTCCTTTAATTGTGGGGTGTCCAAGATCAAAAAACCTTTTTGATATGCTTTTTCACCAATAGGCATTTGATAGTCTTCAACGAGAAGTAAGAATCCATTATCTGCCAAAAGAGAAGGAATAAAACCATCCGTTGAAAATAACTTAAGCCAGTCCTTTGGGTCAATTTCGTGAAGAACATTGCACATTATTATTACATTGAAACTTTTTTTATCGTAAACGGACAAAAGCTTTGCAGTATCATTAAAATATCTGTTATCAGACTTACCAAAAACTTTTTTTATTGAATATTCGCAGTGTTCTTTCTCTGTATTGAATTTATCATAGGCAATATAGTCCAGCTTGTTAATTAGGTTCGTGTGGTCGGTTTGTTCTAAATCAAAAATGTTTGAAATAAAACGACCTTGTCCAGCACCGTAATCTAAAACTCGCAGCATCCCATCTTTAGAGAGTTTTAGTAATTCTGCTCTCACTTGATATGATTGTGGATCGTCAGATCCAGTCATTACGGCTGGTGTCTCAACCAAACATTCAAATGCATAACGACTTGTTGCGTATTGTGCTGGTAAACTGATAAAATCTTGAAGTTTTGCGATTTCATTGTCATCACCGAGTAAACTATGCAGAACTTTTTCGGGAATTTTCCCAGCATGACTAATTTTATTGTTCTCCACATACCAAATTAAAGAAGGGTCAAAGTGTGCTAGCAAAGGTATTGAATGTGTGGCAATCCAAATTTGACCACCGGAATTACATTTTTGTATCCTGTCAAGTGTTTCAATAATTACTGATGGATGAAGATGATTTTCTGGTTCATCAAGAATTAAGATTAAATCTTTCAGAGCAGTTTCTTGGCTGTAAATTGCTAAACAGAATTGAAGCAAAATTTTTTGTCCATCGGATAAATTCGCCTGCCCCATTGGGAATCCAAACAATGTTGCTTCGCTATTAATGGTTCTTCCAATTGTTGTATTTAAAAAGACTTGAACAATATATGTTAGTTTTTCGTAATCATCTATAGCATTTTTCTTTTCTTCTGCGGGCACCTGAGAATATTGATGGGTTGCATTGAATGACCTGTCTTGAACAACTTGAATTTTCGCAAGTGTTCCTGCGTGTAAATTCTCGATTCCAACAGAATTTATTTTGTTTGCGTAATTTATAATTTGATTTTTGGGAAATGCATTACAGTCTGCAAGAACAAGATTTTTAGGAACAAAGTGAATGGATTCGTACTTCTCTGATATTTCAGAAGTTTCAATCATTTTCCAATTTATTATTGATTCAAAATTTGTAATTTGTTGATTTATTTTTTCTATTGCGGATTGATATTCGGAAATGTTTTTTTTGATTTGATCAATTTGCGTTTGATTAGTCACCTGTGATACTTGAGTTTTAAGCTGTGTAATTGTTTGATTATAGGAAAGCAAATTATTTTTAAATTGTTCAATCTGTCTTTTTGCGTTTTCAATTTGACTTTTCTTCGGCTTTGAAGAGAGTATCGAAAATATTTTATTTAGGATTCTTGTTTTTCCCGAACCATTTTTTCCAGCAATTACTACAAGCTGTCCCAACCTATCCATTTTAATAGATTCAAGTCCATCACCGCTTTCAACTATCTTTGGTATGTCAATTTTTGTAATTCTCATTTATTAGTTTGTTTTTTTTGCGTTGTTGATAGCAATTAGTATCCGACATTCTTTTTTTGTTATTTTAAGTATCTTAATAACATAACTTTTTTTATT